>NZ_JBAWKJ010000001.1:2185000-2378061 GCF_037095755.1 Sphingopyxis sp. CCNWLW2 | reverse complement strand
ATCGAGCCTCTGCCCATCGGCACCAACCGTGCAGGCCGCGCGCAGGCGAGCCGGTGGCGATTGCGTTTTGCTCCGCGATGGCGTCCCAGAGCGGATCCGCTCACCGGCCGGACCGGTGGAGGCGACCCGCTGGCGCAAGTGGAGCTTCGGTTTGCGACCCGCGGTGCCGCCGAGCGCTATTGCCGGAGCGAAGGCGTCCCCTTCGAAGTCCGGGGCCCGGCCGCGACGCGCAGATCAGTGACACCCTGTTTGACCGGCGAAGCGCCGTCCCGGCTTTGCTGCTCGCCAACCGGTCCGCACGCGCTGTGCTGCGGCGATTATCCGATCGGCGCGCATGACAAGGAGCGACTCAATTCGGCCGCGCCGAGTCATTCTGCGTTCAGTTTCGCCGGATAGATTTCCGTTCCCACCATCAACACAGGAGGACGATTGATGCGTAAAATCCGTACGGCCGTCTTCGCCAGCATCGCGGCATTGGCAGCCCCAGGCACGGCGGTAGCGGCACACGCAGATACCCGGGTGATGAAAGTCGGCCTGCCCGACGGTTCGGTCGCCCGGATCGAATATCAAGGCGAAGTCGCACCGAAGGTAACCGTGGCACCGGCAGTGAAGCTCATTCCGGTCAAGTGGACCGATCCTTTCGAAGCCGCCCCCTTTCGCCATGTTCGACCGGATCGCAGCGGCAATGCACCGGCAAACCGAGATGATGATGCAGCAGGTGCATACCCTGCAGCGCGAACCGAACGCGCTTGGCATGATAAATCTTGCCGGCTTCGGGTCGCTACCCGCGGGGACGGTGAGTTATAGTTTCTCGTCCACCAGCACCGGCGATGGCCCATGCAGCCGCAGCGTTCAGGTCACCTCCCTCGGGGCGGGGCAGCGGCCCAAAGTCGTGACCAAGAGTTCGGGCGACTGCGACCACGCGGCCAAGGCGCCGGCCAGCGAAGCGAACGCAGCCGAGAATGTCGGCAAACCCCTGCAAACGACATGACCGTCGGGGAGCGGCGCCTGCGCGCCGCTCCCTTTCAGTCGTCGTTTAGCGCACGAAAGCGTTCAGCGACCGATGCTGTGACACAGTTCGTAGAGCTTTCGCACCTTGGGATGGTTCACGCCATGCTCGCTGCGGAACCGCGCTTTATTTGAACAAGCGGCAACCTGTTGCGGTGCCGCGCGGCGTGCGCGATCATTCCGGCGCGCCGGGCCGTTCCCCATTGTCGATTTCAGGAGCATGTCCTGGCGCACCACATCGGCGTGCCGCTCCAGCTGATCTGTGGGGAGATCCTGAGCGGCGACGGGCGCCGTGAAGATCAGTGCGGCGAGGACCGCCCATCGCTTGGTAGTCACACCTGTCTCCTGCATCCATGCAACATATAGCCCGAGAGGTGCGGTGAGTAATCGCCACGCCTGCCAGTGGTGCGATCTCAGCGCCGAACCGTTGGCGCGGGCGGTGCGCCGACGGGCAACGGCGCCGCCGGCTGGCGGCGCTGGCGTGCAAGTATATCCTGCCGCTGCGCCTCGCTCATCACGCGCCCCGCGATAAAAAAGCGCTTTGGGGTGCGACAGGGCTCTGGCACCGGTTCGGTGACATTGCTCAGAGGCCCTGCCCTATAGCCGCCGGTCAGTGCGATTTCGTCGCCGACATGGACGGCATTCCCCGTCGTGCCGTCTGCGATCCGGATACGACCGTCGGGCGCCCTCTCGATGCCGGTATCGTAGTGCCAGACGATGATCGGGCCTTCATCGTCGCCCCGAAGGCATCCGTGAGGATCGAGGTGCAGCCGCCCCATGAAAAGCGCTTGCATGGTGAACTCATTACGTATGTTCGAACGGATCAGCGCGGGTAGCGTTGCCGCATCGCTCGCCTGCGCGCTGACGGGAGCGACGCGCGCTGCCGATGCGCAGGCCGGCAATGCGAGAACTGCCAGGACCATAACCGCTTGATGCGAACAGACTTTCATGAAATCCTCCTTTGCCCGACTCCCCGGCAGGCCATCGCTTCGCATTAGGACCGCACAGATTGTCAGAGCCTGAACGCCGGGGATAACAAGATTGCGAAGGACGCGTTCACCGGCTTCGCCGGTTGCAGATGAGAACGACTTAGCGGTACCAACAAAAGCTCCAAAGATCGCATAGTCGCAACTGACCGATAGGCGATAGTATGCTTTCGGGCGGGGATCGAGAAAGGCAGACGTCGCACATGACCAGCCGGGCGCCGCTCACAATCAATTGTTGAGATGTACTATTATACTGACTTTCCACGTGGCGCTGGTTTGTCGCGGGAGAGAGCGCTCGAATGGCGATAAACAGTGTGCAGGTCTTAGGCCCTTGCTGGGGTCAGCGCCGTTCCGGTATCTTGTTGCGCCAACTCGGCGCGCATCTTGGCCGCGTAAGTTCACCGGATGGGCATTTCGGTGCCGGCGACCAGCTCTGCGATCAGGCCGAAGGTTTCCCGCTACGGCGCCATCACGATTCCCGCCCGAACCCCGTCCCTTAATCCTGTATCGCGACGGTGTGATCGCAAACACTTTCCGCGCAGGATTTTTGGGTTATCGTGAACCATATCAACTGCATGGGGTGACTGGTATGATGCGCAACTTCAATATGCATACGATCGGAAAAATGCTCCTGATCGCGTTGGCCTGGTGCCTTTCGCCAGTTTCGGTGCACGCGCAGCACTACCCGTGCAACGGTCCCGGACCGGGCGAACGGCTGGTCGGGATGGCCCCCGGTGGCCCCGGCGTCGCTCCGACGCCGTTGTGCGCGCGCGACGATAGCGGGGGGGCGTCCGCACAGCCCGCGGCGCCCAGCAACAGCTATGCGGCGATCGCCTGGCATGTCGACGCCGCCGATGTTTGGGTCGATGGCAATTATGTCGGCGCCAATAATGTCGGCGAGCATGGCGCGCTCGATGCGTGCAACAAGGTGATGGGCGGCGGCTGTACGTCGGCCGGCACATGGTGGAATTCGTCGATAGTGATCATCCGCGACCGAAGCGGATATTTCTATAAAGGCTGGGCCGGCGAAGGCGGAGCCGAACGCGATCAGGTGATGGCGGACTGTTCGTCCAAACAACTGCTGCCGTGCGAGGTTTTTGCGACCATCCGCGCCAGCACCAACCGGCGTTTCCCCGGCCCCGCGGTCCGTAAATCTTTCGCGGCGTCGGCTTGGGTCGTCGGGGGCGCCGACGAGGGATATAATGCCAAGCTCTATGTTGCGAGTGGCCACCGCAGCGCCGATGCCGCGACCGCGGCGGCGATCAAGGCGTGCAGCGATGCAACCTCGCGTCCGTGCGAAACCAACGCGCTGTCCGGAAACGGGTATATCCAGGCCTATCGCATCAATGGCAGCGACGACGGCGCGACGGCCGAAACCACGGCCAAGCGAGCGCAGGCGGCGGCGCGGGCGAACTGCAAGAAGCGGGCGAGCACGGCCTGCGAACTTCAGGCGATGTTTGACAGCCGGAAGCCGGGGCTGTTCGTGCACGATTTCGCTGGCATCAAAGCGCGCTAGCGCCGCCGCGCGCCCGGCGCGGCAACGCATCGATGATGAAGACAGCGGAGTTGCTCCATGATTTGGAAACTCGCATCCCTCGCCGCCATCGCATTGGCTGGCTCGACCGATACGCCAGGAAGGATCCCGGAACCCCAGTCCGCCGGGGCGCCTGATCGGATTTCCTATGCCGGCACCGGCAACGGCTGGACCGGCGGGCGGACCGAATGGTGGATCGATGGTTCGGGGCGCGGCGCTTACCGCACAACCATTCGCGTCGAGGCGGGCGGCACGTTCAATGCCGGACCGGAGGGCTTCGAACGCATTCGCGTGATATTGCAGCCGCTCGAGGACATGCACGAATTGCCTTGCGACGGGGCGGTCACAGATCAGGGAACGGGCGCGCTCAACTGGCGGGCCGGCGACCGCGAAACTTCGCTGCGCTTCGATTTCGGTTGCAACTTTCGCCAGCCCGACGCGGCCCGGACGCGGCTAAGTCAAGCAAGTGAGCTCGTACGGCAGTGGGCGAATGCGAAATTATCGAAGGACTCGTTTTAGGCCACCCGATGAGGCGCTTCGCGCGACTGGCGTCCGATGCCAGGCAGGGAGGCATGATCGGCCGATAGCAGACAGGCCGCTATTCATCTCCACATGTCGAAAGCTGATATGAGGCGGTGGATCATAGTGCTTGTCGACCTGGATAGCCGCAGACACTGAATGATGGGGTGCAAAATCGATTTGCCTCGCGCCAGTTCCTCTTTGGAGACCCGGAGCGAATCTCCGCGCAACTATTCGTCGCGGTTGGCTATATTGGTGAATGCCGCCCATGCCCTTGGATGGGCCCATGCCGCGCGCCATCCGGGAACCGCGGTTCCGTCGGTACGCTTGCCGGTCCGTACCGCGTTCATCGCCATCTGCAATGCTTGCGCCCGCGTCCTCGCCGGATCCGCCCGCTGCGCCATAAGCGTCTCGACCGTCAGCGCCGCGGTTGCGTCATCCGATACGCGCCAGTGACTGGCGAGAAGCGCATCCGCGCCGGCGTAAAGAAAGCCACGGGCAAGAGCCGACAGGCTGTCGCTACCGCCCGAATTGCTGGCCGATGCCGTGTTGCACGCGGAAAGAATGACCCAGTCCGCCGAAAGATCGAGCTGTGCCGCTTCGGTGGCGGTCAGCAGGCCATCATCGAGGTCACTCGGGGTCACGGGCGGTGTCATGACGAGACCGGGTTCGCCCAGTCCGAGTTGCGGATCGGGAAGCAAGCCGTGCGTCGCGATCGCGATCACGCGGCTGTTCGCCAGCGTGGGATCCTGCCGCAAGGCCGCTTCGGTCGCGCCGCGATCGAGCGTCAGGCTCCTCTCCGACGCGCCGAACAGCTCCGCCATCGCCGTCAGCTCGACCTTCGTACCGGGTAGCGGCGCGAGCTTGCGAAGCGCGTCGGGGTCGGCAAGCGGCGAGCCCGCGTTAGAGACCGCGCCGAAAACCCCGACACCCGTCGCCGCGCGCGAACCGGTATCGCCACCGAGCAGGACGGGTGCGCCATAGCCGCGAAAGCTTTCGATGCTCGCCCGGGCGCGGGAGTCGCGCGCCAGCGTCAGGGACGCGACCGACGGCAGGCTGGTAAAGGCGTAGCGGTTCGCGAGCCATTGCGCGCGGGCCAGCACGTCGGGATCGGCCATGTCGGCGCCCGCCGGAAGCGCGGATGTGGAGAGCAGCGCGAGCGGCAAATCGCCCAGCTTGCCCGAGCTCGTCACATACAGGCGCTTCGTACCCTTGAGCAGCGGTTCGACCGGCTCGATCAGCGCCTGATACAGGGCATGCGACGTATCGAGATCGAAGCGGCGCTGGCCTTCCTGTTCCTTTTGGGTGGTCGGCAGCGCGTCGAGTTCGGCTTTGCGCGCGTCGGTGCAGGTCGCATAATCCACGTCGCAGCGCAGGTCCGAAATCTGTTTGAGGATGACGTCGATCTCGCGCCCCGGACGGCTCCAGCCGACGGCGGTCGGGGTAACCACGAACAGATGGAAGGTGTTCGCCGCTTCGGTCATCAGCAACAGCGCCTCATCGGGACGGAGCGCCTTCTGCGTTTCGGCGAGGCTGATCGGACGCGGCGATACCAGCTCGCGATAGGCCGGATATTTGCGGTCGATCAGCGCGCTGACTTCCGCAAGCTGGGCCTGCACGGCGTCCAATTCTCCGCGAAGCCGCGTGACCTCGACCGGTTTGCGATCGCCGAGCGCGCGGAGCAGATTCTTGTCGAGCATGTTCGCCCGTGCCGCGAGATCCTGTTCCTGGCGCACCGCTTCCGCCATTTGCGGCGTCTTGGCGGCAGCGCGCGCGGCGGTTTGCAGCACGGCGCGCCCCGACGCCGAGCTGATCGCATCCTGTGCGGCGAGGAAGGCGCGATTCTGGATCGCAGACTGTCCCGCCGCGTCGGGCGTATCGCTCATCAGCGCGAAAGCCGCGTTCATATAGGTGGTATAGATGCTGCGGCCGGGATCGGCCTGTTGCCGGTCGAGCGCCGACAGCGTGATCGCATTCGCACCCGCCGCCGCCTGCTCGTTCAGGCGCCGTACGATCGCGACCGCCTTTGCCGCCGCCTGCTCCGCGTCGGCCGTCCGTCCCTGCCGCGCTAGGCTGGATGCGATTCGGCTATAGGCGTGCGCGGTGTCGATGTGCGCTTCGCCCACCGTGCGGAGCAGGATAGCGAGCGACTGGCGGTAATAGGGCTCGGCAGCCTTGTCGCCCTGCCCGCCATCGGCGCGGACCAGTGCATCCCCCACGTTATTATAGGCGACGGCGGTAAGCGGATGATCCTCGCCGAGCAGGCGGCGCCGGATATCGAGCGCCCTGGCCGTCATTTCGGCTTCTTCCCTGTGGCGGCCAAGCGCGCCGAGCGTCGATCCGAGGCTGGTATAGGCCCACGCCGTTTCAGGATTATCGTCGCCGAACTTGGCGCGGAAAATGCCGAGCGCGCGCCGCATCATCGGCTCGGCCTGATCGTCGCGGCCGTTGTCGCTCGTATTAAAGGCAAGATTGAGGAGCGTCGTCGCATAGGAGGGATGTTCGGTGCCGGTGATCCGTTCCTGAATGTCGAGTGCACGCCGATACATGGGCTCGGCCTCGATATAGCGCCCCTGCTCGTTCAGTACATGCGCGACATTGGCATAGAGGGTTGCCGTGCGCTGGCTGGTCTCGCCGAGCGATGCACGCGTGATATCGAGCGCCTTGCGGAACATCGGCTCGATCACGCTCGGCGGCTGGCCCTGTTTTTCCATGTTGAGCGCGAGATTGTTATAGGCCTCGCCTGTCAGCGGATGCTCTTCACCGAGCCGGACGCGGCGGATGTCGAGCGCCTTGCGGTAGGCGCCACCGGCTTCGGCGAAACGGCCTTCCGACATCAGGGTGTAGCCGACCGCGGTATAGCCGAGCGCCGCCTGCGGGCTATCGTCGCCCTTGCTCGTCCGCCACAGGTCGAGCGCCTTGTTTGCAGCGGCGCCCGCCTCGGAATAGCGACCCATGTCACCCAAATTCACCGCGCTGTTGTAATAGCGGAGCGCGATGTCGGCACTCTTCGTCTCCGGCAGCGCCTCGTCGATCGCGCGTGCCTTCTCGAGCATCGGTTCGGCCTCGTCATAGCGGCCAAGGCTGCGCATCACGTCGCCGAGATTACCATAGGCCGTCGCGGTCTCGCCGTGCTTTTCGCCATGCACTTCGAGGCTGGTCGCAAGCGCCTTGCGGAACAGCGTCTCGGCTTCCTTCATCTCGCCGAGTTCGGAGAGCGCCGCGGCTAGATTGGCCGTCGCGATGATCGTCTTTCCGTCTTTCTCCCCCCGCTGGGCGATCCGCTTGGCGAGGATCGCGCGGCGCAGCGGCAACGCCTCGCCCGGCCGGCCCTGTTTGATGTAGTTGGACGACAGAAACATATAGGCGGTCAGCGTTTCGTCATCGTCTTCGCCGAGCTGCGAGCGGTTGATGTCGAGTAGGCGCTTCCAGAGAGGCTCGGCCTCCTTGAGCCGGTTCTGCGTTTCGAGGCTGCCGGCGAGCAGCCGGTAGCCGAGGCTGGTGATCAGCCCGTCCGCGCCGTAACGCTTCGTGGCCTCCTCGATCCAGCGGCGATAGATACGCTCGGCCTCGACGGGCTTACCCGCGCGCTCGAAGTCCATGCCCTTGTTGACGAGGTCCAGCATCTTCTGCTGATCGTCGCTGAACTCGCTCGCAGGCGCTTCCTGGGCGGTCGCGGCGGGCATGTACGCCCACAGCGGCGCCGCGACGATCGCGGCGAGGAAGCTCAAGCGGCGATGGGACATTATCGATCATCCTTTTCTGTTGGCGGCGGGGAATCGTTACCGCCTGTCTCGAAAGCCTTCGTAGCGGATCGAACGCGCAGGATTGTGATCGCGCTCACCATTTTGGCAGCTAGCATGATGTTAAGGCGTCGAAAACTGCCGAAACGACCGCCAATGCGGTCGCGCGGATCGCTTCGCGACGCTTTCTCGCGAACAACTGCGGGGTCGCAACAAATCCGTATCTATCCTACGAATTTCATTGATTATTCGATCAATGTGCGGTCGATCACATCGACGATCCGCGATCGCCGGCTAAGCGGAGCCCGCGAGATGCGCTTCAACGAATCAAAGGACGACGAAGAATGGCGAATTTTTGCTCCGAATGCGGATCGGCGCTTTCTCCGGAGGCGCGCTTTTGTGCGACATGCGGCACCGCGGTTTCCGGCCCGGAAGATGCCGCCGCCCCCGCCGCTTCGCCCGCCGTCGTCCCTGCGCCTTCGCCGGCCACCGACGTCGACGTCGACGCCGGTGATGCTTCGCCCGCACCGCGCCGGACCGGCCTGCTTCTGGGCGGCGCAGCGTTGCTGGCCGTCGCGATCGGCGGCGGCGCCTGGCTTGGCCTTTCGAGCTCCGGCGAAAAGGCTGGCACCGTCGAAAGCGCCGACGCGGGCGGAGAGCAGGCTGCGGCCGAGAGGGCAATGCTCTATGCCGTCGCCGAAGCGAATTTGCGCGACCGGGCGTCGCTTCAGGGATCGAAAATCGTCGGGTCGTTGAAGCGCGGCGAAAAGGCGGCCGGCACTCTCGCGACCGATGAGCGCGGCAAGCAATGGCTCAAGCTCGACGGCGGCAGCGGCTTCATCAGCCTCGCCAACCTGGCAAAAGCCGCTCCGCCTGTGCTGGCAAGCCTCGACGGCAGTGATCGCATCACGACCGCACAATGCTCGGTGCTGGAAAGAGCAGCCGCGGGCGCCGCTTTGAAAACGACCCTGAAGCCAGGCGCGGCGGTTCGGCTGGTCGGTGCGACCGCCGACGGCTTTACCGAAATCGGACTGCCCGGCGGCGGCGTCGGCTATATGCCGACGGCTTCGGCCTGCGCCACCGAACCGTCGCCGGCCAAAGGCGCGGTGGCCAATTCACTCATCCAGTTCGACGCGCGCAATTGCGAACTCGGCCCCGAGCTCGAGCCCTATTTCGAAAGGGCGCGCAAGGCTCGCGACGGGGAGAATATCGAGGAGATGGCGGAAGAATATGACTTCCCGGTCGACAAGAAATTTCGCGGCCTGCGCGTGACTGCCGTAATCGTCGGATACGAATGGCAGGGTGTCGCGTTTGGCGATCCGGCGAGCAAGGTCCAGGCCGCTTTCCGGCAGATGGGTTTCACGATCGACAAGAACGGCGACTTTGCCGTCGACGACGACGTCGAAGTCTCGACGACGATCCGCCCCACCGATGCCGGTTCGCGGTCGCGCGGGCAAAGCGAGCTGATCTGCGGCGTCTAACTGTCCCCTTGTAAAGGAAGCGTCCCGATGCCCATGTTGTCACGGCTTCACTGCACTGCACCTCGCGCGGTTCTTGCTATCGCATTGCTACTGGTTCCCCAGATAGCGCTTGCGCAGAGCTGCAAGGCGGACTTTGCCGCAGTTGAAAAGAGTATCGCAAGGCTCGAACTGTCCTATGCGGACATCCTGTCCGATATCAGTTGCGATGCCCCGACCGTGAAGGCGCATCAGCTGATGTGCGACTCGTCGGACGAATACCCCTCCGGACTCTGGCGTATGGGCCGCCTCGATGACCTTGCCTGGGTATACGCAAACGAGAATGCAACCGGGCAGGAAGTCGACCGCCGCGATCCCCCGCGCGATGCCAGCTTCATCGCAAAGCGGGACGCCTGTACCGATGCGGCCTGCCTGTGCGACGTGATCGTCGGTCACACGAACGACAGCCTCGGCGGCGAATCGCCCTATCCGAAGCCCTGAACATACGACTCGCCAAATGGCGGCATTTTTCAATGCTCGACAATCTCCCGGCTCCCCAGCTTGTTCATGTGATCCAAGGTATGCTGGCGACAGTCCGATCTTTCGGAGCTTGACTTCAATCGGATGCCCTTTTTGGCCGGTTTCAGACAGGCAGCTTCCGGGGAATAATTCAAGAAAGCCGACATTCTCAGAGGTCTCGCGTGGACGCCCTGAACGACCGAAGTCGGTCGTGGTAGCGAGGCAAAAACTCCCCATTAGCTGGCCTTTTTCAATGCAAGCCAGGTCCAGAAGACTCCGTTTGCTTGATTTCTGGCCTGCACCGACGCAGCCTCCGTCCGTTGCACCAATTCGAGGCCACATAGGCCCGCCGCGCTAACGGTCTCGTCTGCGGACACCGGGAACACTTGTCGCCCGTCCGCTCCGGGGCCGTGCCAAAGCGACATGATCAGCAGGCCATCCGCAGTTGTCATATGCGCGAGATTGGCCATGGCGAGCTGGCGCGCATCGTCGTCAAGGTGCTGCCAAACAGCGCAAATGGTGATGAGATTAAACACCCCCATCGTTCGCGCCTTGGTGAGTTCGGGAATGTTGGCCCGACAAGATGTTTCGTTGCGGGGCTTTGGATACTTCCGGGCATTTTCTCCTTAGCCGGCAAAGCAATTGGAACTTTTTCATAAGTTCCAATTGCCATGACGCTTGCCGTCGGTGAAACGCATCAAAGACGGTTGGATAATTGCGCTTAGGCCGAACTCCAGCACTATTTTGATATTAGCGCCGCAGCGTCCGATTCAATCGCATTCAACCTGTCCCATCGCTTATAATCCCGATCGTTATCGGCATCGCGCGCTTCTTGACCCAAGAGCCAATAGGCGAACCAGTTGACGTTCCCCTGCTGCGACAGATAGCGCTCGCGGGGCTTGACGAGGACGTGCGTGGCGTCAGGCAGGTATAAGGCGTCTACCGGCTTGCTCTGCAGCTTCAGGGTGGAGTAGATTTCCCACTCCTGAAGCACCGACGATTTCCCGAGCATCTCGATCCGCAAAGGGGTGGAAATCCTGCTCGCATTCATATCGGGGCTGTTCTTGATCCAGTTCGCGAGCGTCTCGCCCCACGGCGGCCCGCCATTCAGCCCGTCATAGAGCGGCTTGATGCCGTTGAAGGCCGTGTGATTGAGCGAATAAGCGTGATACTGCACATAGCCGCCGCTGAGGCCGTCCGCGATGGTGGCGGCTGCGAAGCGACGGGTCGAGTGCGTGAGGGCATAAGCGACGTGATAGCAGGTCCGGCTGAACCCGATCAGACCAACGCGATCCGGGTCGATCCCATATTGTGAGGCCAGAAAGTCGATTGCGGATTCGATCCCGCGCATCTGCGTCGGCCCTTCCTTCGCCGTATCCATTGTGGCCGGGTCGAAGGCATTGAGCTCAAGGACGGCCATCCCTTTTGCGGCCAGCGCCTGGCTTGCAAAGGCGGTTGTGTAAGGACCGTCGGGCGAGAAGCGCGTGGGGTCGAAGAACTTCAGCTCGATGACGAGCGGAATGCGCTCGCCAGCCTTTCGGGTCGCGGGCAGGATCAGCCCGCCCGACCAGCCATGTCCCGTCGCATCCGTCCACTTAACTTCTTTGATGGCGTTCAGGCGGATGGTCTTGAGCTGCGGATTGAGATCGAATTCGAACGACGGCTTGCCGGAGCCCGCGTCCTGGCCAATGATCTGCGGCGGCGTGTTGGCATCTTCGCGGACGAAGAAATCGACATCGTCTCTACGGAGCCGCGTCGCCGGCCCTATCTCCGCCCGGCCCGTTGGAACCCATTTGCCTTCGTCGCGGCCGAATGTCGTTCGCCAGCGGCGCCCCTTCGAGGCAAAGCTGTAGAGACCCTGGCCGCTGCCCGCCCCGGCGGCGCTTTCAACGACCAGTTCGCCGCTGCCACCCCAGCTCAGCTTAGCTGCGCGTTCGCCCGGCTCGCCGCGCTGATCGACTACCGACACCTGATCGGAGCCCGCCGCGCCGATATCGATGATGACGGTGCGGGGATCGGAAGGAAGTTCCTCGCCCTCCTTCAAATCCTGCGATCCTAGCAACGCATTGGTCAGGGCCACCTGGCGTCCGTCGGCGGCCCAGAGAAGCTGGCTCGCTGAGGTGTCCCCGATAGCGATGCCTGTCGGCGCGGACAAAAGCGGGCGAGCGCTCACCGACGCAATATCGACAAGATAGGGCTGTACCGCGATGGACTGCATCGCCTCGACAAGTGGCCGCGTGCCGGGCCGCGCCTTCCATGCCGCGGCGAAGCCAGAGTCAGGCGACGCCGGTAGCATGGCGATCGCCCTGCCCCCGTCCGGCGCGATGGCGAACCGGACAAAGGGATAGGCGAGGGATTTTTTCAGCGCGGTCAGCCGCTTGGCGGGCCCGCCCGTCTGCTGCACATAGGCGGCACCCTCTTCGTTAAGACTATCTTGTTCGGGCATGAGCAGACCGAGCAGGGATTCTCCGCCGAGATATCCTCCGGGCGCCGGAAACTCCCTAGCCCCCCGTGCGACCGCGTAGAACAGGCAGTCGTCGCCCCTCAGGTCGAAACTGACGATCTTCTGTTGCACACGAGTAACCTGACGGCTTTCGCCGGTGGCCAGATCGTACCGGAAGACTTGTGGAAACCCGGTATCGTCGGGCGAAAGGAAAGCGACCCCTCGGCCGTCATCCACCCAGCGGAGCGACGAAATCGGTTCGTCATTTGTCGTGCTCGTGCGCTCCGCACCGGCGGTCGCGCGGAACTGGCCCCCTTCGTCCTTCCTCACGATCCAGACCGTCGAGCGGACCAATCCGCCGCCGAGTTCCCCCTTCGATGTTATGAAGGCGAATGCGCGGCCATCGGGTGAGGGCTGCAGCCTGTCCCCGAAGCCGCCGAGCGTCGACCGCTCGATGGCGTCCTTGACAGTGAAAGAACGCAGAGCGCTCCCCTCCCGACCCTCGACCGCCTTGCCCGAAACCGGGCTTGCGACGGCGATTGCCAGGAGAAGGGCGACCGCGGATATCCTCCGCGAAGCTATCCCGAGAGGCGGCATCGATCAAAACGCCTTGCGGACGCTGGTATAGATGAAGCGGCCGCGGTTGTTGTAGTTAAATGGGTCATACCCCAGCGAGAGATTGAAGAACGGCGGCTGCGTGTTCAGCAGATTCGACGCCCCGACAGTCACTCGAACGTTCTGCAAAGGTCCAGCGGTTGCCGGGCTCTGCATGGATAGCTGAAGATCGACAAACGCGCGGTCGCCCAGGATGTAGGGCGTTCCGCGCCTGTCCTGATAGCTGCCGATATAGCGCAGCGTTCCGGTCAGATCGACTGGCCCCTGCCCTATGCTGCCGGTGATCGATCCTCTCCATTTCGGGGCATAGCCATCGAAGGAAAAGGAACCGAGCCGGTTTTCGACAAGCCCCGGCACGAGCTCGGCCTTGTAGTTGAGGACCCGGGTGACCGATCCGTTCACCGACCAGCGCGTCGCACCCCCTTCGCCGCGATAATTGACCTGGGCATCAATGCCGTTCGTTTTCGCGGTTCCGAAGTTGATATAGCTTGCGTCGATCGACTGGAGCGCTCCAGGGCGCCCCGCCGCAATATCCGCTGGCGTCGGAGCACTTCTTATGACCCGGTCGGAAAAGCGGCTGGCGTTGTCGACCAGCGTCTGCCCGTTTGGCGTGACGACGCGATCTGCCTGCGACACCCACCAGGCCGAAATATTCGCATCGAGGTGATGGCTCGCCGTGTCGAGCGGGGTCACCCGAAGGCTGACCGTGTAGCTGTCAGCGGTTTCCGCCTGAAGGTTCGGATTTGCCCCGCGGGTGGTCGGAACGGTGACGGATTCATTGCCCCGTAAAGGGTCGGTGACCACCAGCGGCACGACAAAGGCCACGCTGTTGATAAAGGCGAGCGGCGGCGCGCGGAACGACGTGCCCCATGTCCCGGAGAGCATGACCGCCTTTGTCGGCGTCCACTCGAACCCGAGCTTCGGATTAAAGGAGCTGCCGAAATCACTATAATGGTCGAAGCGGCCTGCGCCCGAAAGAGTCAGCGTGTCGAGGACCGGCGCACGCAGCTCGAAATAGCCGCTGGCGACATCCCGGCGTCCCTTGGTATTGTCGAAGGGCGAGGTGATGTCGATCTTTTCGCGGCGAACCTCCGCGCCGAGCGCGAAGGACAGGTTGCCTCCGGGCAGCGGGAAGAGCGAGCCGGTGAGTTGGGCGTCGGCGCTTAGGGCGCTGGCCAGATAGCGCTTGTCTACCTCCTGAAAGAGCGAATCCAGGACGGCCTCGCTGGCCACCGGCCCGGTCGCGAACAGATTGAGCGTTGCGTTGGGATCGGGATTGTTGAGAACAGCCGCGAGGCGGGCCGTGTCAAAATAATTCTCTTCATGCACCCGGTTGTTGTCGCGCGAATAGTTGACCGCGACCTCCCAGCGGAGATCGGCGCCCGCCTTTCCCCTTACCCCTGCGAGGAAACGCAGGAAGGTGTCGCGCGTATGGTTGACATCCGGATCGACGCCGGTCAGCAGCCGGTTGACGCCGACGTTCACGCCGAAGGGATTATAGGGGTTGCTCGCCGGGACGATCGTCGTCGTGTCGATATAGGGCCGGACAACGACATATTTGCCGTTCTGCCGCGACGCGAGGGCGTTGGCGAAAAGCGTCACATCGTCCGAAACATCGTAGCTCAGATCCGCAACGGCGCCGTACCGCTCGATCGGCGACTGAATACTGCTCAGCTGATAATAGTCACCGCCCACACTCACCTGCCCCGCGGTAGCCGCGAAATCGGGGATGGTGGGGCGATCGTTGCTTGTAACCGGGATGATCGCGCGGGTGGCGGTCAGACCGGGAAGATTGCCGCCGGAGAGCGAATGGACGGTTCCTTGGTCGGTATAGGGAAGGCGGCGATCGAGGCTCCCGAAGCGACGGTAATCGAGATCGCGGGTTCGCGCCCGGTCGCTGAACAATATGCCGCCGGTATCGAAATAATCGGCGGAGATCGACCCGCGCAGCCGTCCGGTCGAAAAACCGTAGGTCGCGGAGAGGCGCCGCTCCTCTCCCACGCCGCCATCGGCAACGCCGAGCCGGCCATCAACGGTCAGCCCCGTCCCCGAGCTTTTGAGCACGACATTCACGATCCCGCCGACCGCGTCCGCGCCGTAGATGGCCGAGGCGCCGTCCGCGAGCACTTCGATGCGCTCGACGGCCGCGAGCGGGATGCTGCCGACGTCGAACGAAACGCCGGTCGCTCCCGAAGGCGTCACGCGGCGACCGTTGACGAGCACGAGCGTCGTGCCGGCGCTGAGGCCGCGCAGCTGCACGGGCGCTGCGCCCAGGAAGGAACTGGCCTGGGTCGGTGTCATGCCGGCCTGGCTGCTAAGCTCGAGAACGCCGCGGATCGTACCCTCCCCGCTGCGGTCGATCCGCTCCCTGTCGAACACCGTCACCGAACCGGGCACCGACTTCGAGGAGCGCGCGATGCGCGAGCCGGTCACGATGATCGCTTCGGCTTCGACGGCGGCATCCGGAGCCGCGGCCGATGAAGCATCCGCGACGGCGGGCGGCGCCGCGCGCTCGATCCGATAACCACCGCGCGGATTGGGCACCGCGCGCAGACCGCTCCCCCGGAGCAGCCGCCCTATCGCCTCGTTGACCGGCAGCGACCCGCGCAGCGCGGGAGCCCGCTTCCCGTTCACCACTTCGGGCGAAACCACGACGAGCACATCCGACTGCCGCGAAAACTCCAGCAAGGCGGACGATAAGGGCTGGGCTGGGATGTTGAATTCGCGAACGGTCGCTTGCGCGGCAGCAGGCTGTGCGATTGCGAGCGCTGCCAGCGAAGTCGACAGCAGCGATAGTCGAGCCAAGTTCATTTCAATTGCGCGGACCATGATATCCCCTCTCTCCCGATTGTGAGGCTCGCGCGGGAGATTCTTCCGACCCCCAGCGCGCCATCATCAGGACGACGCGCCGGGATGAGAAATCGTCAGGGGGGCGTCACATTTTTTTCACGAAGCGGATTTCACGACGACGGCCTGAGCCGCACAGCGCCATTTGGCCCCTCCTCGGCACGCACCGCCACCACCCCGCCGACCGCGCTCAAAAAGGCCGGTATTTCACTGGCCTTGAAGGATGCCGTAACCCGCAAGTCCCCGATCGCCGGATCGCTCAAAGTGACGCCAGGAGCGTAATAGCGGTTCACGTCCGCAACGAGGTCTGCGAGGCGCGCGTTCTGATAGACGAGGCGCCCTTCACGCCATGCGCCGGGCGATTGCGCGGGAAGCGCCGCCACGGTGGCGGCTGATCGGTCGCCGCCCGTAACGGCGTCACGACCGGCCAGCCGTATCTCGGCGCGCTGTCCCGCACGAAGCAATTTTACGTTCGACCGAGCCGGGCCCGCCTTCGGCCGGTCGCTCACCTCTACCAGCCCCTGCAGCACAGCGACGCGCAGCGACTGATCGCTGTAATTGACGTCGAACTTTGTCCCGAGCACGCGCACCTGGGAGCCGCCCGCCTCGACGAGGAACGGTCGCCGCTCATCGTGCACGACTTCGAAAAACGCCTCGCCGCCAGTCAGCGCCACGCGGCGCTCGCCATCCTCGAATTTCACCTTGAGCGACGAGCGCGGACCGAGAGTCACCTGCGTGCCGTCGGGAAGAGTAATCAGCCGCGACTGTGCGAGCTGCGTCGCATATTCTCTCTGTCCGGATCCCGCCGGAAAAAGATAAGCAGGGATGGCGATCACCGCGACCAGAACGGCGGCAACGGCACTCCAGATCGCCTTCCGCGACCGTGGGCGCGGCGCAGCCTCGTCGCGGCTGGCGGATTTTTCGGCGCGCAGCGGTACGAGTGCGGCAAGGTGCGACAGATTCGGCACTTCGCTCCACGTTCGGCTGAAGTCGCGCCAAGCCGTCTCGTGTCGCGGGTCGGCAGCGCGCCAGGCGTCGAGTTCCGCCTGCTCGATGCGCGTGAGTTCGCGTTCGGACGCGAGCACGACCCAATTGCTCGCCTGCTCGTCGATGCGATCCCGATGCGGGTCGAAGGCGCGGGACGTCGTCATTCGCCGTCCGCCTCGCGCAGCGCCCGCTCGCAGAGGACGAGAGCTTGCGCCGCGAGCATTTTTACCAGGGTCTGCGAGCAGGAGAGCCGCCGGGCGATCTCGGCATAGCTCAGGCCGTGAATGCGGTTCATGATCAAGACCTCCTGCCGGCGCGGATCCATCGTCCGGATCGCGTTCTCGAGGATTCCCCACCTTTCCCTTGCCGATATGACGCGCTCGGCATCGAAATCGTCACTGTCCGCACCTGATATTCTTTCATTTTCACTATGATCGGCCCGAACCTTGAGCCTCCGGCGCTGGTCGAGGACATAGTTGCGCGCGCTCGTTGTCAGAAAGGCCTCAGGGTTAGCGATCGCGTCCCGGTCTTCGTGGCCCGCGAACTTCTCGAACGCCGCCTGGACTACGTCTTCAGGATCAGGCGGCCCCGCACCGAAAGTTGCGGCAACGTAGCGGCGCAGCCGATCCTTGTAGGACCGATAGACGCGTTCGACGTCACCCTCCGAACCGGTGGTGTCGCGATAATCCATCGATGTCGGCTTCGAACGCATGGCCCAACGATTTCCTTCGCGCGCGAGAGGACCAAATCGCGGTTGAAGATGCAAGTTCGAGTTTGAGCTCGATAAGAAGAGAGTGTCGATCTGCCACCGATTTGGGTGGCTTGGTCGAAAGCGCCAATGTCGAAAACGCTCAGATTTGCAGCGAAAAGTGATACCTCGTCACTTCAAGCCCGGAATACCCACGATCCGATCAGTTATGGCCGATTGGAGATGGTCGGCTTTCGGCGAAGGATTTGCCAAAGCAGACATGCAATCGAGAGCCACGTCGGCGCATCATCCAATGCCGTCTTGTGCTTGTAAATACAGGGTGTTCAATGAGATAGGTATAGTATGCGGCCCATTTTCCTCGCCCTCTGGCTTTCGGTTGCAATAGGTACTCCATCGCAAGCCGCTGCGGACAATTGTAAGCCACAGCCCTTTGGGCCAGCGATTGAGGCTGCCGGCTCGCCGCCCAGCAAAGGCTTCGACAACGTCGTAACATTCGGCGCGACACCCTCGCTCGAATATCCAGGTCGAGCATGGGTGATTCGGTTGTTCCAGGATCGCCACGCGGGGCCGGGGACTTTAACCGTTGTCCGTTTGCTTCGCCGCAGCGACTGCAATTTGTATCTCGTCGAGGCACGGTGGGAAATACCGATCCGCGCGGACGAATATGAAGCTGTCGCGACTCAAATCGCTCCTATTCTTGCGCCAACGGCAGATGTGCTCTCCGGGGAAGACACTGCGCGCGGGCGAGGAATCAGCGTCGACGGCACCAGCTTCGACTTGCGGGTCGAAACCACTGGCTGGCAAATTCGAAGGCTTTTGACTAGCGCCGATCCGGAGGGTCAAACATTGTCCAAGCTGTTCCATAGAATTTTGGCGTCCGCCGTTCCGGAGCCGGAACGCCCGGGAGAGTATTGGACAGCACGGCGGTAAATCGCTGCGCTCGTGGCTCTTCATGGCCGGTAGCGGCCTGGCGGCTTTCAAGACGCGAATGGCGTAAGCGGCCTTTGCCGGCGCCGTCTGGAAGATGAAACGCGTGACAGCCTATGGAATCTGCGGTAAATTGCTTGTCGATACCGCGTGACAATTATGAGCGTAGTGGACACCTTGCGCGAATGCCGCTCACTCATCCGATGATGCACCGCAGTATTCGCAGCGGAACCATAATACGCCCAATGTCGCCGCTCGGCACCTACTGGGCGCACTCCTCTCTAATGCCCGATGCTGCCTATATAGTTCGGGATGATCTAATCTTTACGGCGTGCCACTTCGATCAGGACGCGCACGAGGATACATATTATACTGAACACGATGAGCCGACACCCGAGGAAACTCGTTTGATGGCCTCGCTAGCTCTAGCGATCGGAGTCGATCGCGGGTTTATGGCCCAATATCCAAATGAAACCTCGATTCGCCTCGACAGCCGGCTCCCCCTAAATGTAACGGACAACGTTGCCGACATCGAAGCGCATCTCCGTCGTGAACTGGTAGAAGACAACTCACGGCCCCGCGCGAGTCCACCGCTACCTCCCTGCCAGTACAATCATTTTCATTGGCCTCTGCCTGTCGACGTTCATCGTAACATTTTCGATAATATCGACGATCAGGACCACCTGCTGATCAGAGGGTTGGCCACGTGGCTAAAGTCGTCGATGTTATATACGCATCCTTCGTTTGGAGAGGAGGCGAATTACCCTCTCTGGATTTCGTTGGATGCCTCGCTAGCAATAATCTTTGATGCATTACGGGCCGCGGGCAACGCCAATCCGAGCGCCGTCGATGCACAGAACTTTGTTCACGATGCATTTGGCGAGAACAGGAGCGGCTTAAAATATTTCGAGGAATTCTATGAAGATCGCATCATGACGATGCATCCCCTAAACCGCTTTGGAACGTTCGTATTTGCCCCATTAGGCCACGACGATTTCTACTGGCTGCATAACGGACTTCGAGACGTCTACCGCTTTATTATCTTAGGGGAGGTAATCGATCCGCAGGCCAATTACGATACCGACGAGTTATAATGGGAACGCGATTAAGGCTGATGGGCTGTTGATCGCAACTGGCTGATTCCGGACCGTCAAGTTTTGGACGTCGATTCAGACTAACTGAGATTGAGCCCGGTGCTGCGATGACAAAGTGAGATGCCCAAGTATTACACAACGCCGAGCAACCAGCAATCACTGGTCTAGCGCCGCAGCCTGACAACGTTTTCGTTATCGAAGGGCTGATCGGGAGACGATATCCCTGTTCCGGTGATCAGCTCGAGCATGGGACGCTGTAACCCCACCTCCTCACCGACCGCCGCTGCTCCGCCGAATACAGCGCGATCAAGGACATCGACCGCGGAGACCAGAAGCTCGGGCTGTTCGACGGGGAGACTGCCATCATCGTCAAAGCGCTCGATCTTCGCTTGGCCGGACTTCACTAAATGGATATTCGCCGTCCTGTATTGCGCCGGATTTAGGACCTTAAGATCGTAAGCGCGCCGCACTATAGCTCGCACCGACATCTTCCAGCGCAACTTCAGATCGTAAAGTGCGCGCCAGTTGATCGAGCTGTTGCGAGGAAATTCGCGAAGGAACGCGCCTCGTGGAAAAAGGAAGGCGCTTGCAAACCGATGGGCCTGCCCTTCGGTCTCGCGATCTCCCGTCTGAAGGCCGCGATGCATGATCAGATGCCCACACTCATGCGCAAAATCAAAGCGCTGGCGGCAGAGACTTTCTTTCAACGAGCTGCGCACAATGATCGGACGTCGCCGATCCATGGAAAATGCATCGACGCGATCCGACAAGTCCCCAAAATAGGTCACGATCGCGCCGGCGTTCTCCACAACGCGCATCATACTCGTGACGGGCGCCGTCGTGCCCAAACCCCAGTGACGCCGCGCCTCTTCGGCGGCGACCTCGATCTGCTCCGAACTGACTGCAGGCATGTCAGGAAAAGACACTTCAGGCAGGTCAACATGGAGCTCCATCGCCGCCACGAAGCGATCAAGGAGGGTTCCGCGAGCCAGAACCTGGCTCGTCACGGAGGCAGGCCGGGTGATGTGCCCCCTGAAATGGCACTGCTCGGGCCGGACCGTGGAAGGAATCGGCTCGGATAAGAAAATGGGAGTAACGCCAAGGACATCGGCTAGCGCCACGACCGTTTCCTCGGATGCCGACCGCGAGCCCGTCTCGAGCTGATGGATGAATTGACGGGTCGCCCCGATCAGCGCGCCCACCTCTTCGAGCGAATAGCCATGCGCTAGACGCGCTAGACGTAGCTGCTCGCCGGCGATTTTCGGCTTTGATTCCATATCGACCCCGCCTGCCGACTATTTTCGTGCTGGCTTGAATTATTGAATTGATCAATCCGAAGCGTCGCGCTTCTTTCTTTCCACCGGAAGCCCAACGACCGGCGCGGGCAACTCGACGCCTTCTTCCTTCTCGGTCCAGAGTGATGCAAGCGCCGTCACCGATTCGTCCAGCGGAATAGACCAAGTCAGAACAGCCGTTTCCCCGCCCAGAATGACGAAACTGATCGCACTAATCGAACCGTCGAAATCCGTTTCGACAGCGAAGCGATACAATGGTTCGGTGGTCAACTTTATCAATTCTTCTGCGCTGAAGAGGCTAAGCTGCTGAAGTTCCGAGAAGGTCTGCTTGAGCGTGCGAGAATTGGGATCTTCGGGCTCGCCGCGATAGAAGCGCGCCGGAACGCCGCCAATGCTAAACACGAACTGCATGCTCGGATCGAGAATCTCGAGCCAATCGGCATCGTATGCCGCCGCATGAATGATCTGGTGCTTCTGGAAAGCAAAAGCTTCGCAACCCAGGGTCCAGCCCGTGCACCCAATCTCAGGATCGTAGCGATCGAGCGCCAGATTGCGACCGCGTACAATCATCTGGGCGATGGCGATCAGTCGGTCACGAGATAACGATGGATGATGATCCCAAGGCGTCATGAATGGCTCCCTTTGCTGAAAGGCACGATTGGGCAAATATGAAATTTTGTCAACTGAAAATGCAAATGTAAGCTTAGGCTTTGTCAGCGGATGATCGTTCGATGCTCTCGGCAGCGCCCGGAGACGGAGCCAACATTGCGGACGGCCAATACGCGCCTCTTAGCGTCGAGCAGCAGCTGGCCGATGGCCGATTCAATCGGTCTGCTCTGGAGCGAAAGCGAGAAGAGGCGACGCCGTCAAGGCGCGGACGACGAAGCGGCCAATCACCAATTTTTCGCCCCGCACCGGACGTTGCAGATTTTGCGACACCAACGGCGATGGTCAGATTGAGGCATGCAGTCTAGTTGATACTGCGGACAACCCGACTAGGTTTGGATGCCATTTTATCCATTTGCCGCGAATGAAAAATCTGGTCGTTTCAAGGGCTTCCCCTGTATAATATCCCTGACCAGGTTCATTTGATTTTCGACGATACCGCGAATTTGATCACGGTCTTGTTCTGACGCGCTCTCCAAGCCGAGCATTTCTGCTTGGTCTTCGAGAACCAAATTTGTAAGTTTCAGTAGCATGGCCACGGCGACGAGATTTCGCGCAACGGATTGGGGGCCTTGGTCGCGAAGTTCAAATAGAGGGAAGCGGTCGATCTCGCTTGCCACCTCAATCATGGATAGACCTGCAGCACGGAGATTGATCGCGCGCGGAAGGAAATGGGCTGACGTCCGATGGAAGCTTTCAAGTGCTTCGTAGCCATTGAGCAATAGCCGGCTTGCAGACGCTTCGAGCTGCCTGTCCCTGTACCGATGTGGCAGACTTGCCAATCGATATGTGACTATCAGAGCTATCATGGCACCCAAGAATTGGGCCCACCCGGACAATGATTCATTGGACCGCAGCCAATTTGCAAAGTCGTGCATCGCCGTCTCCCCGACCGCCATCCCTAAGCCGGCTACCGCGATAACCAACCCGCCGCTATTTTGCTACTGACTGGGGGGAGCAGAAGGATCGTCAAGAAGCGTTTGGTGAACTCGTTCGGCAAGAAAATACAGCCCCTGGATCGTACACAGGATCACACCAAAAGTTACAACGGACAGAATGAACACATACCCAAGCTCGACCCATTGAAGGGCCTCGACCGACCGGGAGAAGAGGCTTTCCACGCTGGGTACTAATAGCGAGCCAATTACGCAGATTCCAAAACCCGCAAGAGATAGCGCGGTTAGATAAGAAAACAGGTAACACAAAAAAACGCGAAATGTGATTTCTACCCGCGAAGTGTCGTTGTTCGCTGTTATAACTGCCGTCGTACCTGGCATGTCTTTGTCCAGATCACCACCTTGAAATGCCACTATCGCAGCCAGAGCCGCGATATAAAACCCGGGCAACGTCGCAAAAAGTTGCACCAAAAAAGAAGAAAAAGAATCGCTGCCGACCGCATTTATGCCGACGGGCAGGAGCCACACTACCGTCGCAGTAGTCGCGCCAAGACAAAGCGGACCCCACAGTCGATACACCCCTAAACTGGGGCCTTCAACCGTGAGATAAGCGAACGGACGCGTTAGCTGATAAACTATACTCAAGACCGTTCCTTGAACAAGTCACTCTTCATCCGGCTCACGAGATGCGCAACGAAATCGTCAACCGCGGTAGTTTTGATCGATGGCGTGATGCCACCAAAATGCCTAGTTTTTATATAGCCATCACTGACCAATTGCCCCGTATCGGTGCTTAGGTCGACGTGCGTCGACTGGCCCCCGTCTTCGGGTTTAAAGCTAATCCTAATCCGCGAGTAGTCGCTCGACTGAGA
This sequence comes from Sphingopyxis sp. CCNWLW2, assembly GCF_037095755.1. Classification (NCBI taxonomy): domain Bacteria; kingdom Pseudomonadati; phylum Pseudomonadota; class Alphaproteobacteria; order Sphingomonadales; family Sphingopyxidaceae; genus Sphingopyxis; species Sphingopyxis sp. CCNWLW2. Next base: position 2,354,944 of record NZ_JBAWKJ010000001.1, on the reverse strand, counting down.
TTTCGCTGCTGCTTTTATTGCCGAAAGCACATTGCCCGTACCTGGCTTCCGCACCATTTTTACTTTCATTTGTTTCTCCACGCCGGAGAAAAACTTGCTCTGACCTAATGGCTTCGCAGTGTCAGGTTCGATCAGCGTAAGGCTATTAATCACGCCGGCCTCCAAATCAGACTGCAGCGCGTCTGAAAGATGGCCCTTGAACTCCAGGTGAGGGACGTATGCGATCTCCTTTTTCGACCCGCCCGGCCTCGTGTACAGAAAGTGGTTTTCTTCCTTACACTTAACGCGAATGGCTGCGTTTAGGACCGATTTGACGCGGTGCTCTGGGAAGCTCGGTGCTTTTTCCATGAGGCAGACATACACGTTATCACCCGACTTTTCGCTGGTAAGCGAAATTACGATATGCGCACTGTGACCGCCTCCTTCATCCTTCTGCTTATCGAAATCGCGCTTGGTTTTGGCTGCATGGTTTACGTACCGCGTGTTCGGCGCGTTCTTATCAGCCGACTCCAGCAAGATCGAAAGGGTGTGATCACTTTCGTCCTTTACCGCCTTTTTGATGATATACGTGACTTCGCCCTTTTCGAATTCCTTGAGCGGAAAATTGTCATCCGCCGCTGCCGCGACCAACAGGTCAGCGATGCGATTCATCGAGGGGAATGGAGCGTGTTTTGCTCGACGTTCTATGTGCATATCGAAAAACAATACGTCTCGTGCATTCCGAGTATAAACCACAATTTTATCCCCCTATTTTTGGCGGAATTAGTGCCGATACGATCAATCGGCAAGCGCACAATGTGATTTCCGGAAACGCGCCGACAGCGCCGTGACCCTCGACCTATCAACAGTCAGTGTAGGCACTTCTTAACAGGCAGTTCTTGTCGCCTCGGATCCGCTAGCTTCAAAGCTAGCACTTGATCGCTTACACTTTACGTCGGCGGGACCTACTCTCTGCCGACTCAGCTCACGACCGACAGGAAAGCGGCAGCGGATGGATAATTGGGAAGCGATGCAAGCCGATCTTGAGGCGAACCGCTATTCGCTCGAGTTTGCCTATTTTCATGAGTTTATACTCAACCATGCTAGCAACGCGATTGCAGAAAAGCTGATCAGCGAGGAGGCTTTCGGTTCCCATAATTTGCGGGTCCTGCTCGCGCTTTCTATGCTCAACAATCATTTGGCGCTCGCAATCCAGTCGTTGTGGGAAAGTGGGTTCCGCCGCTGGCTGCGCCAATGCGCTGCCGAAAAGAATGGGAATGATAATCTCGCCGTGGCGATCAAGCGATCACCGCTCGAAACCCTCGATACTCATCTGCAAGCAATTCGCGGCGTAAGGCTCGACGACATTCCCGGCGGCTCGGTGATGAAGGAAGCGGCGCTGGTGGGGAACGTAGTACGCCATGGCGACGGTCCGTCCGCCGTAAAACTGTTCGAGCTAGCGCCCAGTCTCTGGCGTAATCTTCCGACGGATCTGAGTGGCCCTGCTGTTGTTGAGTGTGCCGACGAACTTTCGATCGGTGACGAACGCCTTCAAGAGTATGCGGATGCAGTCAGTCTCTTCTGGACGGCGATTCAAACCAAGCCGGTTAATGACACATCGCCTGAGCCACCGTGGGTGGCTGCGGCACCGGACTCCATTCAGTCGTAGAGGATGAAAAATGAACGTCCAGCCAATCTTGCACGGCAGCCGGGCGGTCCTACGGCTCTTCGCCGACGAACCCGCTGGCCAAGACCGGCGCGCCAAACATTCAGCCTGCGTGGTCCCCTAATAGACTATTTCTCCGGCCTCCACGCCAGCGATGATTTTCGTCGACGCGCGGTCCATCGCCGCCCCAACCTCGTCGCCCCACCCGTCACGCAAGGTTAAAACTAGGTCGAGCGTGTGTACGCCTGAGGCCGTCCCGCTGCCGAAGGTCTCGGCCATGAATTTCGGAAGCTTCGCTGCCTCATCAATCACACTGCCGATGACACCAGGAAGCAGGTCGACTACCGGAACGAATTCCTCGTGTGTCGAGACAAATCGGACCTGCTCTTCCCATATCAGCGCGCTCGTGCACATTTCAGCAAACAGCCGGCAGGTCGCAACGATCAACGCATCGTCGCCCGGGACGCCAGGCGCTCCCCAAGCCCGTTCGAACTCGTGGTTCGTGAGCTGGCAAAAGGCGGCACTAATCTTGCGTGCCTCGCTCATTCGGTTGGCAAACCATGGCCCCATTTCGCGGAGCGAGATATGGGTCTTAGGTTTCACATAAAGCCCGCGGCGCAAGGCGTCCCAACGTTGCAACACGGGCGCCATCTCAAAACGCAGGACTTCACCGATGAGCTGATATTCCCATTGCGCATTCTTTTCGAGGATCAGGCGCTCGGCGAGATAGCTCAGTTTCCCGAATTCTTCCAAATGCCGCACTTCATATCGCCGCCGTAGCGCTGCGCCGACCTTACCGATCTCTCTGGAAACGTGGCGCTCATGTGCCCGCTGCCATTCAAAGAGCAGGCCGGCCGGATATCTGTTAGGATCGTCGTCAACGAGCTTGTGGCAATTTCCGCATAACCAGATGGCATTAGTAATCGAAGCCCGATCCGCCGACGCCATATCCGGATCATGGCGTGCCGAGCCTAGATTAGCGCCGTAGATATGCGCCGCCTCGCCAACATTGACCGCCTTGGAGGGTTCGTTTGAAGGACCGCTGGTGATCGCTTGGCAATCGGGATTCGAACAGATGTTCGCTGCGCGTTTTGCCAGTGTGGCGACCACAGCCTGTTTGAAGCGATCCTCGGACGCCATGTGTTTTCCTTTATGGAGCGTGAGTTCTGTTGTGGTGAGAAGAAGAGCTACCGACCGTTATAAATAGATAGCCGGACGTAGAAGCCAAGCTGGGTTCGACAGCTACTCTTGAGTGCCTGAGCGAAGCGATCCCTACTCAGCATCTCGATCATCGGTACATTCTCCTTCGGAGGCACCATCAGCCGACCAAGGGAAGTCTCGCTGAGCCGAAAACCATCGCGCCGCACTCAAAACTTGGTAGCATGAGCAAAGCCGCACATCTCGCGCCTTTGCCGAATTTTCAACCGGGACCTGGAGTTTCGCACAGACGCAAATGGCAGCTTTGAAGCAACTCCGGAGAACAGTGCAACGACCGAATCGAGGCGCGAAGCCGCCAAGAAACCGTTTGGCCCAAATACCCGCATAGCGAGGTTTTCAGCTCACGGGTTTTCGGGATCCGTTACAAGATGCAGCACCAACCGGCTCAGCGAAGCTCCGCCGTCGCGGGAAGAAATGTGTCCCCAGCGCTGGCCCGGGCTTCACCCCGCGCGCCAGCGGGCAACTTTGCCTTGCCCGCAGCATCCGTGCGGACCGTCGTGGCCCCGATACGGACCAGCGCCCCCTTCACGGGTCGCACGTCGCCCGACACGTCGGCGGTAACGGTCGCGACATAAGTCTTGCCGACGGGCGCGAGCCGCAGACGCAAGGGCGCCGCGACAGGCTGGCGATCATAACAGGGGCCGAGTTCGGGAAGCGGCGGCGCCGCCTTACCGTCATAGCTGGCCGTCAGCCGGCCGGTCATGTGCGGAAGCGGCTTTGCGCCATTGTCGATGGTCAGATCCATATCGAGACGCCCGGTGTGACGGCCTGTCACCTCGACGTCGGCGAGCAGACGCCAGGCGCGCCGCTCGCCCTCTCCCTTCACGCCCGCAGCGCCGGACATGGTGCCGGAGATGAACGTCAGGCCGTCATCGGTAAAGCGGTCGAAGCGGACCGAGGTCGAGGCCGCGCCGCCGCCGAGCGTTCCCCTATATTCGACCGTGGCAGTGCCGCCCCCGCGACCCTTGACCTCAGCGGTGCGGTCGCGCGCGTGCGGCCCCTCGTAGAGGCCCGCAGGCACTGCCCAGTCTCCGACGCTAGACGCGACCGGCACGACCGGCTTGCCGGGCTCGCGGTCGAGCCGCGCGATGGCGATGCGGTTGGGCGAGAAGATACCACGGGTGCGTGTACGTTCCTGGAGGATGACCATCCGGCTGTCCGGGCTCCAGACACGCTGGCCGTGGAGATTGTTCGCGGCGCTGAAGCCGGGTTTGCCATATACGTCGAGCGGCTGGCCGAGCAGGCGCCCTCCCTCATCGCCCCGCGCGGCGAGGAGCCAGGGCGAAAGATCGCACTGAAAGCCCTCCCAGGTCGATACATAATAGGGCGCGATCGCGGCGCCGGTCATGAGCCCGGTAAAGCCCCGGATCTCGGGGATCCAGGCAAGCGCGTCGAGCCGGTGCTGACTGCGCCAGCCATTGACCACAAGCAGCTTCTGGTCGGGCGAGAAGGAACTGTCCTCGTCCCAGTCGCTATGGGCCGTGAGGCGCGTGGTGTGCCCGTCAGCAAGCTCGACCCGCAGGATGTCGACATTACCCTGCGGCGTACCGACGGCAATGATCGCACGGCCGTCGGGAGTGAAGCTCTTCAGCTCGTAGAGCTGCGACAGATTTTCCCAGCGGTCGGCGTCATCGTCCGTGTCCGATCGCGGCCCTGCGGGATTGACGGCGCGGGGTTCGGCGGCGACATATTTGTCCTGCTGCCGCTCGAGACGCGCAACCACCATCACCGTTGCGTCGGAGCGCACGTTCATCCATCCGATGAGCTGGCCGTCGGGCGAGAGATGGAAGGTGCGGCGCTGTGCAAGCGCAGCCTTGCCGCGATCGCCACTCATGTCGATCGGCAGGAAGCGCGGCGACGGGCAAGCGCGGATCGATATGTCGCATTCGATTACCCAGCCGTTGGGCCGCGCCGGAAGATCGGAGGCTGCCGCGACGCCGTCGGTATAGAGGATGCGCTTGCCGTCCGGGAAGGCATGCGCAAAGCCGCCGCCTCGCACCTTTGGCGCATCCGGGATATCGCAGGTGATGCATTTGAGGCCCGAGCCGTCGACGCCGATGATCCAGAGGCCGCCCTTCCCGCCCTCCTGGAACAGGATGTCGGTCCCGCCGGCGGCAAAGGTGGGCCACAGCGGCTGCATGCCTTCGGGAAGCGGGAGATAGACATGCTCGATGGGAATGAAGGGCGGCGGCGCCTCTTCGCCCCCTGCCGCATGCGAGAGCGACGCAGGGCCGGCGGCAGCGACGGCGAGCGCCAGCGCGGCAGTGGCACTGCAATTAAAGATTGCGGCCCGGTGCGTCATGTCTGCGATCTCCCATTTTAGGCAACTTTTGAAGCAATTATCTGCCTCGGCCGCGCATGTTGTTCCACCGACCATAGAAAGAACCAAGGCATGTTACAAGCAATGCTGACTACAACTTCAACAGCATTCCAGCGCTTGCCGACCGGCATCTCCGGGGCCAGAGGATTCAGTCCATGTTGACCGTAACTGGAAAGGGTGCAAGGAAACGGCGCGCGACGTCCGGTTCCGCTGGACGACAGCAACGGGTGCCAAGCGCCTGAAGACGGATAAGGGGGAGCGGACATGACCGAAGCAGCACCAGCGAAAGGCTCGCTGAAAACATGGGGCCGCCGCGCCCTGCTTTTGCTGTCCGGCATTATGATCCTCGCCGCTGCGGCGCTGACGCTCGGCGCCTTCATTCCCTCGATCCCCTATGTCGGCCTGTTCGGGTCGGCCGCGCTTTCGGTCATCCCCGCCTGGGTGGCGGTCGCAGCGGTTGCGGCAGGGCTTGCCGCGCGCGCCAGCGCGCGCGGACGCACACGCAATTTACTTCCCAGTCTCGCGGCGATCGCCGCGGTCGGCGCGCTGATCGTGATCGTCCGTCTCTTCCTTCTCGCCTCGGCGAACGATGTGCGGCTCGGGGTCGGTGCCCCTTTCGGTGTCGGCGGCGTCCTTTCCTCCTCGCCGCCCGATGCGACGCGCGTCTACACGCGCGCGTTCGGCGAGGATCTCAACATCCATGCGTGGCGCCCTAAAGGCGAAGCGCCCCGGGGAGGCTGGCCGATCGTAATCTATGTCCATGGTGGCGGCTGGAATAGCGGTAATTCGATCGACAGAGGCGCGGACATGCGCTGGTTCGCCGACCGCGGCTGGCTCGCGCTGTCGATCGACTACAGCCTGTCGAGTGAAAAGCGGCACATGTGGAACGAGGTGCATGGACAGATCGGCTGCGCGCTCGTCTGGACCAGCAAGAATGGCGCAGCGTGGAGCGGCGATGTCTCGCGCATCGCGCTGTTCGGCGAATCGGCTGGCGGCAACCTCGTGCTCAATGCCGGCAATCTCGCAGGAGCGGGCAAGCTCGTCTCGAGCTGCGGCGGCGAGGTTCCGAAGGTTCGTGCGGTGAGTGCCATCTATCCCGCCGCCGATATCGCCGCCGTGTGGAATAATGATTATGTTCCCAGCGGTGCGGGCGTCCGCAGGATGGCGGAACAATATACCGGCGGATCACCTAGGCAATTCCCTGATCGCTACGCAGCGACCGCGGCTGCCACCCATCTCGGGCCAAACGCGCCGCCCACCATCCTGTTCATTTCCGAGAATGACCATCTGGTGCCGGCCGCGAGCATGACGGCCTATGAGGCTGCGTCGCGCCGCGCGGGCATCGAAACCCGGTCCATCCATATTCCCTATGGGGAACATGGCTTCGATCTCATCGGCGTCGGCAACGCGATCGCGCGGCAGGCGACGCTGCAATTCCTTGCCAAAGAAATGCCTGCGAGCGCCAGCGCGCCACCGCCAAGCTGACCGCGAGCCCGTCGGGCAGTCGACAACAAGATTCAATCTGGACCAATCTCCTGTCAGACTCTTGCCCTGCCGTAGCGGCAGGCTATGCTTCCTCCCGCATCGGGTGTGAGAAGCACGATGCCGGGAATTGAGACGCCCGCTTGACGCTGATAGATTTGCGCCATCCCTGCCGGGTGGCCGTGACGCATGTCCAAGCCTTCGGGCCAAAGGTTGCGGCCTCGTCGTCAAGCGAGACTCAACACCCGGCTTCGCGCCCTCCTTGCCCGGACGGGAAGGCGCGGCGCATGGACTATGACGACGAACATGAAGGCAGACGCGGCCACAATGCCGCCGATCCGCTGCCGCCCGACGATTGGGACGGGTTTCAACGCCACGCCCGAACCGAGGCGATCCTCGCCGAGCAGCGCCCTCGCCTCGCGGGCTTCTTCCGCCGCAACGCACATCCGCAGGATGTTGCCGACCTCGTCCAGGAAAGCATTCGCCGTTTCATCTCCGCGAAAGGCTATTTCAGCATCGGCGACAAGCCCGGCGCCTATCTCGCGCAGACCGCGCGCACCCTCCTGAAAGAAAGGGCACGCACCGGCGCGCGCCGCCAGCACGCGGCGCACCACAGCTTCGACGAGCATGACGTCGCCGGTCCCGATCCGCACCATGTGCTCGAAGCGCGCGATATGCTCCGGCGCGCCGAAGAGGCCCTGGCCCGCGTAGATCCAACCACACGGGATGTATTCCTTATGCACCGCGTCGAAAATCTCAGTTATGCTGAAATTGCTCGAATCAAAGGCATAGGTGTGAAGCGCGTGGAAAAGCTCATCAGCAAGGCCGTTACCGCAATCCGCAAGGCACGAGACACGCAGCGGTGACGCGGCAACAGCAGGAGGCGGACGACTGGGCCGCCCGCATGCATGGACCCGATGCCGAAGCGCATCGCGAGGCGTTTGACGCATGGCGGCGCAAGCCTGGGAATGAGGCGGCCTATGCCCGCTCGGCCGAGGCTTATGCCATCGGGTCGGGCATGTCGCGCGCGCGAGTCGAGGCGATGGCACGGCCGAAGGATAAGCGGCGCAGCGGTCAGCGTTGGGGGCTCGCTACAGCGGCTGGCCTGATATTGGTGGTCGGCGGCGGGCTCTATATCCAGTCTCGCGAGGACGGGACACAGATTGCCGCGGCATCGGATGCGGCGGGGGAACGACAGCTTCCCGACGGCAGCAAGGTTCTCTTGCTCGACGGCGCGCAGATCGAAACGCAGTTCACCACCGGAAGGCGCGTCATCGTCCTTACCGGCGGAGCGGCGCGTTTCGAGGTCGCCCATGACCCGGCGCGCCCGTTCACGGTTATCGCGGGCCGGTCGGAAACGACCGCGCTCGGCACGGTCTTCGAGGTCGACATGCGGAAAGGCGCCCCGCGCATTCGCCTGATCAGGGGCCTGGTCGAAGTGCGATCGAGCGGCGGCGGAACCGCGCTCCGGCTCGCGCCCGGTCAGAGCGCCGAGGTTCCGGCAGAGGGTCCGAAAATGGCGGGCATGATGCTGTCCCCTGTCCCGACCAACCTGCTCGCAGCCGACAATCTTCCGCTCGGCTCGGTGCTCGACAGCGCGAACAAGGTGAACGCGAGGCCGGTCCGCCTCGCCGACCCGGCGCTTGCCTCCGTGCCCGTTTCCGGCCGCTTCGACCTCGCCGACAGCGGCGCCCTCGCCCGCAAGCTTGGCGCAGCGTTCGGCCTGACGGTCGACGAACGTCCCGACGAAATCATCCTCGCCAAAAAATAATCGGCGATCGCCGGGGAGAATTTCCAACTCCGGCATTTTGCACTCCCGGACGGCCATCACGGCCGCGACCGGGAGGGTAAGAATGCGAATGAAATATCTGGCCGCCATGCTGGCCACGACCGCGGCGCCGACCGCACTTTATGCGCCGACGGCGCATGCGATGACCGAACAGCGCAGCTACGACATCGCGCCCCAGCGCCTCGGCGACGCGCTGCGCGAATATTCCGAGATATCGGGCCGCGAGGTCGTCTTCTCGGGCAGCCTGACCGAAGGTAAGCGCAGCGGCAGCGTCCGGGGCCGCCTCTCCCCCGACGCCGCCCTCACCCGCCTGCTTTCCGGCACCGGCCTGATCGCCGAGGTCGTCGATGGCGCGCTCGTGATCCGGGAGGGAAACGTCGTTGCGGACGCGGAGGGATCGACTGAGACGGCAAGTGAGGCGATCGTGGTGACGGGGACCCGCATTCGGGGCACAGGTCCGGTCGGCTCGCCGGTTACCATCGTCGACCGCGAGGCGCTCGAGCAAAGCGGGCGAACCACCCTTGCCGATTTCATCCAGACCATCCCGCAGAATTTTTCCGGCGGTCCTACCGAAGCCGTCACGGGCTCGACCGCGCGGGGAAACGCGGGCACCAATCTCGGCTTCGGTTCCGGGATCAACCTGCGCGGTCTCGGCAGCGGGTCGACGCTGACCCTGTTCGATGGGGCACGTCCCGCCCTCGGAGGCGGCGCCGGCGCATTCACCGATCTCTCGCTCGTCCCGTCCGTCGCGATCGAACGCATCGAGATTCTCACCGACGGAGCCTCGGCCATCTATGGATCCGATGCGATCGCGGGCGTCGTCAACATCCGCTTCCGGAACAACTTCGAAGGTCTGGAGAGCCGCCTGCGGCTTGGCACGGCGGACGGCGATTTCGGCGAAGTGCAGGCGAGCCAGATCGCCGGTTTCGGCTGGAAGGGCGGACATCTGACGGTGGCGGGCGAATATTACCGGCGCAATAACCTCGGCTCTTCGAAGCGAGCGTTCGCGACCGAGGATCTCAGACCTTTCGGCGGCCCGGACCTCCGCTCGAACTACAACAATCCCGGCACGATCGTGGCGGCCAACGGGCAGGTCTTCGCGATCCCGCGGGGACAGGACGGGACCGCGCTCACGCCCGCGCAACTCCTCGTTCCGGGCTTCAATCGCGGCGACGCGAGGCGAAACATCGACATTCTTCCGGAGCAAGAGACAGTCAGCCTCTACGCCGCCCTCGAGCAGGACCTATCCGATAACATCAACATCTTCGCTCGCGCCCTTTTCGCCGAGCGACATTTTGAAGTTCGGCGGCGGCTGTTTGGGCCGCAGCCGCTCCGCGTTACCAGCGCGAACCCCTATTATGTCGATCCCATCGGCACGGGCCAGCCCATCACGGTCTATTATGATCCGTCGGCCGAATTTGGCCCGGAAGGCACCAAGGGCGTCGCGCGCGCCTTCAATCTCAGCTTCGGCGGGCGCGCCACGCTCGGCCCATGGTCCGTCGAATTGTCCGGCGGCTATGGCTTGCAGCGCGAACGCGACGAAGGCGTTAATGTCGTCAACCGCCTCAAGCTGTCGCGCGCGCTCGCGGCCACGAGCCCCGCGTCCGCGATCAACGTTTTCGGTGACGGCCTGGTCAATGACCGCAATCTCATCGACAGCCTGCGGGGCGGACAGTGCCGGAACGTTCGCTACGAGGTGCTATCTTCGGCCGTCCGTGCCGATGGCCCGATCTTCGATCTTCCCGCCGGCCAGGTCAAAGCCGCGATCGGCGCAGAATACCGACGTGATCGCTTGCGCTACCAGGCGTTCGTCGATGTCACATCGGACATGCCGGTCTCTTCCCCCATCCCGGGGCTTCCCGACAAACGCATCGTCAAATCGATCTATGGGGAAGTCGCGATACCGGTCTTCGACGCAGGCAGTGCACTCCCCGGCGCGCTCATGCTTTCGGCTGCGGCGCGGTATGAAGATTATTCCGACGTCGGAGACACGGCCAACCCCAAATTCGGCCTACGCTGGACGCCGCTTGGCGGCCTGTCCTTCCGCGCCTCCTATGGCCGGTCCTTCCGCGCTCCTTATTTCACCGAGCTCGTCGGGTCCGCCAACGCACTCTACCAACCGCTGCGATTGCCCGATCCAAACTCGCCCACGGGCCAGTCGGTTGTGCTGGGGCTGTTCGGATTCCGGCCTGACCTCGGGCCGGAAAAGGCAACGAGCTGGACCGCCGGCGTCGACATCGAGCCCGCATTCGCGCCCGGCACGAAACTGAGCGCGACATGGTTCGACATCAGCTACCGCGACCGGATCGCGAGCGCTTCCGCCGATGTTCAGAACTTCCTGGTTCGCCGGGATATCTATGGCGGCATTGTCGACGACGCTCCCGACGCCGCCGAGATCGCTGCCTATTTCTCGAGTCCAAGCTTTTCCAACCCGCTCGGTGTGACACAGGCCGACATTGCCGCGATCATCGATGGACGCACGCTCAACCTGTCGCGCGCAAAGGTCAGCGGTCTGGATTTCGACGCAAGCTACACCCGGGCTCTTCCCGATGGCAGCCTGAGCTTCACCGTCGGTGGGACGCGGATGCTCGGCTTCAGAAGCCAGATCACGGACCGGGCCCCGGCGATCAATGTCCTCGGGACACTTGGCAATCCGGTCAAACTACGCCTCCGGGGCCGGGTAGGCGTCAATCTTGGCGCCTTCGATGGCGGCGTCGCGGTCAATCATGTCGCCGCTTATCGCAATCTAACAGTCACCCCCGCCGAGAAGGTGAAGAGCTGGACCACATTCGACATCCAGCTCGGCGTGCGCATCTCCGAGGTTGGGCCAGGACGCGCGCTCCGCCTGACGGCGGGCATCACCAATGTTTTTGACCGCGATCCGCCCTATGCGCGCTTCGTCAGCAGCAATTCGGTATTCGGATATGATCCGGAGCAAGCGAGTGCAGTCGGGCGTATGCTTTCGCTGCAGGCGGTTGTGTCGTGGTAACGGCTTGGCTGCTTGCCGCGGCCGCGATGGCGACCCCCTCGATACCTCCCGACAGGATCGCTCCGCCGCGCCAACGACGTCCAGTGTCCACCCAGGACCTGGTCGAGGTTGCGGATATCAGCGGCGTCAGCCTCTCGCCTGACGGCCAGAAACTAGCGTACCGCGTCAGTCGTCCGTCGATTGAGAAAAATGAAACAATGCTCGACTGGTTCGTAGTCGACGTCGGCGGCAAAACGCCTGCGATCCGGATCGGTAGTGGCATGGCCCAGCATGGTGGCGCGGGAACGCTGTTGGAGCAACTGCCGATCTGGGACAAAGATTCGCTGGGGTTGCGGTTTCGCGCTCTTGACCGCGAGGGCGTCGCGATCTGGCACTGGCGTAACGGCTCGCCCGCCCGGCGCGAGATCGTCGATGCGGCCGACATTCTGGGTTTCGAGGTTTCGACGGACGGGCGCGCCGTTCGCTACTCGGTCGGCGCTACAAGATCACAGATCGCGCAGGCCGAGCGCGACGCCTATGAGAATGGCGCTCTTGTGGATCGTCATCTCGATCTCATGGAGCCGGTCGCGGGCGGGACGATCGAGGGCGGCAAGCGCATCATGCAGCGACTGCCCTCGGCCTGGTTCGGCCGAGAGCGTATATTGTACGACACACCCCAACGAGAGATCGTCGTCGAACCAGATGGTGCGCCGTCTTCGAACGAGGGTGCGCCGCAGGTCTTCGCAAAATCCGCGCCGGCACAGGGCGCGTCCGTCACCGCCGAAGACGGAAGCACCGCGAAACTCGCAGCGCCGGGCGTTGCCGGTGTTCATGTGATGCGCACCAGTGGGCAACGGATCGATTGCACCGCACCAATATGCCGGAGTTCACAAGTGACGGCGCTGGCATGGCGCCCGGGACGCGACGAGCTCCTCCTCTTCGAGCGGACCGGTAGCGCGCGCGAGACGGTGTGGCTCTGGCGCGTCGGCTCCTCGAGCGCGCGCGCCGCTATCATCACCGATGGCGCGACCCGGTCATCGGCCCACATGCCGCGATGCGCCATCGGTGCCGAGGCCCTGTTCTGCGCGGATGCGGGACCGGTCGCACCGCCACATATTGCCCGGCTGGGTTACGACGGTCAGCGCAAGCGTCTTGCCGAGCCGAACGCGGAGCTGCGAGCACGAATAGAAGCTCACGCAACCCCGCTGGCATGGGAGCGCGGTGTAACCGGCATATTGTTGCGCCCATCCAACACGACGGTGCCGCTCCCGCTCGTCGTCCAATATTATCGTTGCTCGGGCTTTCTGAAGGGCGGCGTCGGCGACGAGATCCCGATACTGCCGCTCGTGGAACATGGCATTGCAGTCTTGTGCATGGACCGGGTGCGGGCGGAAAAGGAGGCCGGCACGGGAGAAAGTTACCGGCTGGCTCTTTCGGACATCGAGACAGCTCTCGATCAGCTTGCCCGAAAGGGCATCATCGACCCGGCGCGCGTCGGCATAGGCGGTTTGAGCTTCGGCTCGGAAGTCACGCTCTTCGCGATACGAAAGTCGAACCGATTTGCCGCCGCAACGATCGCGTCGAGCCAGATGACGCCGTCCTATTTCTGGGCGAACGCCCTCCCGGATCGTGGCTTTGCCGAGATGCTGAAGGACTATTGGAAAATCGGTGACCCCGACAGCGACCCGCAACAATGGCGCGACCTCTCGGCCGTGTATGACGTCGCGTCCATCGACACGCCGTTGCTCATGCAACTCCCCGAGGTCGAGGCTCGTCATGTCGCGGAGCTTCACACGCGCATGAAGCGTGCGGGCAAGGCGGTTGATTTCTATGCTTTTGCCGACGAGCCGCACATCAAGAAGCAGCCAGTTCACAAACTCGCCGTCTACCGTCGCAATCTGGACTGGTACCGCTTCTGGCTTAAGGGCGAGGAGGACCCCGATCCCGCCAAGGCCGATCAATACCGCCGCTGGCGAGGCTATCGGGCCGCGCAGAAGCATATTGCTTCATAACCATCTCTCGCGGTCCGTATGCTCCTTGCCTGGTCCCCGTGTGGGCTCAGAGAGAACGGATCCAGCGCTCGACGTCGGTAATCTGCAGGAGGCGGATATAGACGGCGTCGAGCGCGTCGGCGGGTGGCTTCAGCGCTGCATCGACGGCATCACGATCGATGATGCCCGCACTCGCGAGATAGCCATCGAGGAGAAATTCCCGGATTGATCCGCGTCGGCGGTTGTAGGTGGTGACGAAAAGAGATTCGACACGGCCCTTTGTTCGTCGATCGCGCACCATCGGAGCCAGGCGATCCGCAAAAGCCGACCGGGCAAGAGCCCGGTCGTGGCCGCCGGCGCACCAATCCCAACTTGCGCCCTGCAGCCCCAGCTCCACGATCGGCTGGGAAAGCAGTGGTGCAATCATTGGCATCGCGAACGACCGATCATAGCCATCGACAAACAACTGGATCGGCATCAGCGCCCGGCCATATCCGAACTGCCCCGGTGCGATGCCCGGCGGTATCGTGAGCCAGGGATGGTCCGGGGCATCGCGATCATATCTCGTCGTCAGCAAGGTGGGATCGCGGGGCCACAGCCGCGGCGCCCGCACCAGCTGCAAGAGTGCCAACCTCAGCGCACGCCATACGCTATCGCCCGTCATTGTCGCCAAATCGCTCGCTGCTCGCCATGCCGCGCCGAAGCCAGCGAACCGCAGCGCATCCGCCACTGGCCCCGCCTTCCGAATGTATCCGAAGACGTTATCGCCCCCGACACCGGTGAAAATGGCGTCGGCGCCGAAATCTCGGGCGGCGGCAAGCAGAGCCTCGTCGCTGGACCCGAGCAGCCCGAATCCACCGGGACGCGCGCGAGGAATGGGAATGGGCGCGAGCGGGTCCGTCTCCTCGTCGGGCATCACGATCTCGGCTAGCGACGTCCCGACGTGTGCTGCGGAGGCGCGCGCGTAATCCCGCTCGTCGCCCGGTATTCCAGGCGTTGCGAGATTGACGGCGCGCCACGACGCCATGCGATCCTGAAGGCACGCCGCGACGATCGAGCTGTCGAGACCGCCCGACAATTCGAGCTGGATTCGCGCGAAGCGGTCTGCCCAGCTGCCGACCACGCCCTCCACACATGCCCTGAGCTCTGCCGGCATAATGCGGCGAGGCGAACCTGGAACTTGCGACCATGGCGTCCACGCTCCGGGCAAAAGCGTGCGTGTCTTGAGGTCGATCGCCTCTCCCGGAAGCAGCTCCCTCATTCCCGCAATTCCGGTGTGCGGGCCGCGCATCAACGGGAAGCGGATGTGAGAATCGAGCGCGGCGGGATCAGGCCGAAGTGGTCGAAGGCCAAGCGCACGAGCCAGACCGAGATCCGTGAAGGCGATAATATCGCCGGGTTCGGATTGAGCGCCCGTTCCCGCCTCATAGTAGATCGCCTGCCCGGCGGGAGGCGAACGCAGCAGCCTGGGAACGCCATGGCGGTCATGCCAGACTAGAAAGAAGTTGCCCCAGAGATGCCGGTATACCCATGGATGCCCCTCCTCCGTGATTCGTGCGGCGGCTCCCTCGTCGAGGTGCTTGAGCGGCCTCAGACTGTCGCGGTGGAATGCCCAGCCCAGCAAAATGAGGCCGTCGCGCGCAAGAATGGGTGTGTCGGGAGCCCCCAGAATCTGCATGGTCCCCAGCATGCCCAGTCGGGCCACGGACGGCGGTAGAGGCTCCAGCGCGTCGGGCCTTTGCACGAGGACAACATGGATACTCATAATTGAAAAACCGGTGTGAACTCGGCCACACTGTCGAGCGGATCCGAGAGCAAGAGCGCCCCGTGCTGGACCCAGCAATGGGCGGCAAACGGGTCCAGCCGCACACCGAAAAACACCTCCGCAGCGCACCCTCGCCGCCACAGGATTGCGGCAAGAGCGAGCGAGTCCGGCACGCAGCGCCGCTTTGCGGGGAAAAAGCGCCGCTGGTCGGCAAAGCAGGCGGCTAGTGCAGCGGCGCGATCCTGGCTGCGTTGCAAACCGCCTTGCTGCTCGTGGCAGCGATCCCGCCGCCCCCGATAATATCTCGCGGTCCGAAATAGTCCCAGCCGCCCAAGTACCTGCCCGGCCATGAAGCGGAGCGCGAAAAGCTCCAAGGGCGATATCGAACAATTCTGTGTCTCGGGTCGCCAGGAAAGCCGACGCTCAATGACACTCGCGGTGACGCGTGGCGCGCTAACCGGCGTCGCAGCCGGTCCGTCGCCCGGCCGAATGAGCCCCTTGGCGACGAGGGACGCACGCGCGTCCAGATGCGCATTGCACTCGCCGCCGGCCATCGCTCGCAGCGCAGCCGAATGGCGGCGATCGAGCCGGTAGTAGCGGTCAGCCTTGAGGTCCAGCATGACCGCGCCAGCGCCAATGAAGCAAAAGCTCATATCCGGTGCAAGGTGATGGTTCATCGACGCTAGGCACGGCCGCGCCGAGGCGGCCGTGCCCCTTCGCCTGTCAGTCAGCGGAAATGCCGCCGCCGAGTTTCAGGTCATGGCCGCCGATTTCCGGCACCGGGAATTCCTCGCCGCGCGTCTCGACGCTGGCGATTCCGAGTTCTTCGATGCCTTCTTCGGCGATGCTGTTCCGGTCCATGGGACCCTCCTTGGTTGATGCCGCGGGATTGCGGCAACCACAAAGCTACGCCCCTGATTTAGAATAGGAATTTTATACTTCTGCTATAGCCCGAATGTTATCGAAGAGGGTCGCTGCGCGGCCGAATGGCGGCCGCGATCCGCCCCGCCTGCCGCATCCGGCGGCGATGGAAGCTGGTGATTTTGCTGCGCAATCCGGTCCATCGCCCGAACCGATAGTCCTCCTCCATCGCGGCGAGCACCGTGCGCGAGGCGGGGTCGATCCGCATCTCAGCGGGCCGAAAAGCGCGGCTTCGCTCGATGAAGTTGACGATCGCGTAGCGAAGTTCGCGATTTGCGCTTCCCACTGCGATCACCCCGAACAGCGAATCGAGCGCCTCTGGATAGGGCTCTATCGCTTGCAATTCGCTGAGGCCCGCCCGGAGGTTTGGCGACGGGCTTCGCCCCTTGAGCGCGAGCGCGAGGAGCATGCCGCCCCAGTCATAGAGTTCGGCGAGGTCGGCCTCGGCGAGCAGCGGCTGGCGAAAGCCCTCCTGGTGCCAGGCATCGACGATGCGCTCGCCGGACAAGCGGTGGAGCGCATCGCGCACCGGCGTGGCGCTGGCGTCGAGCGTCCGCGCGATCTGCCGGGGGTCGAGCCGTGTGCCCGGCGGATAGGCGCCGGTCATGAGCCGGACCTTGAGGTCGATATAGACCCGTTCCATGGTGGCGCCGGGGCTCATGGCGCGCGTACTTCGTCAAGCGAAGCGCGCTGCGCGGCGACATGCTCGGCGAGCAACGCGGCCTGATCCGGGCGGAGCGCATCGATTGCGGAAAGCGGTTCCTCGGGATAGCCTGTGAGCAGGATCGAAGGGCATTGGCCCTCGAAATTGCCGAGGTTCGGGCGGTGCTGGGCATAGCCGGCGAGCGCGGCGAGCTCGGGCGGAAAATCGCAGGCGACATAGGGCGGATAGGCCAAATGTTGATTCTCATAGGGTTTGAGCCAGCCGAGGCTGTAACTGACGATGATGCCGCGCCGCACCTCTGCGCTCCGGTTCGCGCCGGCGCCGTGAAGCGTCGATCCGAGAAAGATGATCGCATCGCCGGGTTCCGCTTCCGCCACCACCGCCGGTTCGGGCGGCTCCTCGACGAGCGCCTCGAGACCATGGCTGCGCGGCCAGATCAGCGTTGCGCCATTATCTGCGGTGAACGGCGTGAGCGGCCACATGACGTTGACGAGATATTCGGTCTCGCCGATGGTCCCCTGCCACATACTTTGGTCGCGGTGCGGATATTGCGCGAGCGCACCCGGGTGGATTTCGATCGCCTGGGTGAGGTTGAGCTGGATCCGGTCGCACCATGGGAGCAGGACCGCCTCCGCCATGGCGAGAATGGTGGGATGCATCACGAGGTCGGTCGCGCGCGGCGAGCGCAGTAGCAGGCGGCCGAAGCGCTTGGTGCGCTCGCCGTAAAAGCCGCCTTCGCAAAAAGGGGTCGCGTCAAAGCGCGGCGCCAGGTCGCGTTCGAGCGCGGCGATGTCGGTCGCCGGAATTGCCCCTCGGACAATCGTGAACCCCTGCTCCCTCAGCTCGGCTTGCGCCGCCGACTGGCAGGGTATCATGGTTTCGGTCAGCATGATCGTTCCCCCCTTCAGGCCGCGCGCGCGGGCGCGCTGCCGATCGCGGCCGACGAAGAGATTCCCGCGGCCGCCATGCCCGCGAGGGTCGTGTCGTCGATATCGATTCTAAGGGCGACGAGCGCACGATCGCCCTCGCCGCGCGGCGCTCCGAGCGCCCGGCATGCCCAGCCGAAGGACTGGACCTGGCGGAACCAGGACCGCTCGGCGACCCCGGTGTAGGTGCGAATGTCGTTGGCGATCGCATATTCGGCGAGGCCTATGAGCAAAGTGTTGCGTGCTTCGCGCCGCCTCCGCGCGCCCGCGTCGGGCGAAAGGCAGAAGCGTGTGATTTCGAAGACATCATCGCCGCGCGGCAGGGGCTCGTCTGCGAGATGCGCGAACAGGCCATCGAGAATGCCGGGCTCGGTGGTCTCGAGCAGCCGGGCCGATGCGAGATGGCTATCGTTTTCGTCAGCGACGACGAGATAGGTCGCCTGCGGGGTGTCGAAATGATCGACCTCGAATTCGCCGGCGAGCGCCGGCACATCCCATTTCAGAAGATCGATGAAGACCTTCTTGCGTGCTGCGAACATGGAGCGGAGGACGGCGTGCAGGCGCACCCGGTTGGTGTAATCGACAACGTGAAGCATGGACTGTCTCCCGTGAAAATAGAGACAGTCCAATTGAAGCGTAAGCGGCCACCTCGCCATACCAGAATTGGGGGGTGTCGCCGGGTGTTCGTCGGACGGGAACTCGCTATGGATGGTGCATGATCAGGAACATCCCAACGGCGGAGGAGCTGCGCAGTTCGGCCATCGAGCTGCTCGTCATGGCGTGGGAAGCGGCCGTCGCTACCTTTGCGCTGCTTGAAGACTCGGAGATCGAGATATGGGACACCGACGGCAGCGCCCTTGCCGACTATCATGCCGCACAACAGCCCGCGCTCAGGCATGCACATGTCTGGGTCCATCAGGCGCAGGAGCTGGGCCTCAAGGCAAACATCGCGGCAATCAGCCCTTACATTCTTCTTGCCGGTGATCCGAGGTCATGGCCGCGACCTGGGCCGAATGGCGAGATCGAGTTCAACGACTTTCGCACGATCGACGCGAGTGACCTTATTCGGGTCCACGACACGGTCTGCAATCAAACACTGCCGCCCGACTTCATCCGAAAGTTCGACGAGGCGCGGCGAAGCCGGAACAAGATTGTTCATCTGGGCGGCCGCGGCGTGGCCGCCGACGCGACAGGCATATTTGTCGGTGTCCTCGAGACGGTCGAGAGCCTGTTCCCCCAACACCGCTGGGCGCGCTACCTGATGGATGCCGCACTCAATGACCCGGTCGCGATCGCGCATGGCCAAGGAGCCGAGGCAGGCCTGCTCGCCAGCTTTGCAATTGTTGCCAAGGTGCTGCCGCCAGCAATGGTGCGCCGGCATTTTGGTTACGACAAACGGCGCCGTTCCTATATCTGCCTGAGTTGCTCGACCGACGAGAAGGACTGGAAGGATCCCTCTCGCTTCGCACAGCTTACCACTCCGGACAGCGACCAGTTGTTCTGTCCGGTCTGTGCCGTCGTTTATGACGTTCTTCGCGAGCCATGCGCTGAAGGTTCCTGCCGCAGCGATGTCCTATGCGGCAGCGGGTATGAAGTCGGGAAATGCCTGCTGTGCATGCGCGTTGATGCGGCGCGGTTCGAAGATCAGGCCAGAATCTGGCTCCGAGGCAGAGCGGACGCGTTGGAGAGCGTTCCTGTCGAACCGCCCGATATCCCCTCGCCTCCTGCCGACGGACACCCCGCATAAGCTCGCAGGCTGCGCCGACACCGTGAGTTCCCTAGAACAGCGAGTGAAAACCATGTCGCACTTCATCGATTGTTGGCGATTTCGCCGAAAGTTATCGTGCCATCCCATAACGCGCGGATCATGAGCGCCATCCTCGTCGGAGCATCATAGCGTCCCCGCGCGTTTTTGACATGCTCGGCAACCGTATCCTGGCTCAGATTGAGCAACCTCGAGGTCACCCAGTCCGATTTGCCGCGCGCAATCCAGAGGAGACAGTCACGCTGCCGGTCGGTCAGCTTCGGCCGGTTGGCCTCGGGCACCCGGCCGGCGATCTGACGGGCCGCCTCGAAGGCGAAGGGCCCGATCATCCCGGCGAGCGGCAAGTCGCCCAGATCGGGCCCACCCTCGCGCCACGCGAAGGACACCGATCCATGGGCATCGCCGGGCAGGTGAGCGGGAATGGTGAGCCCATCAGCAATGCCATGACGCCGGGCCTCCGCGAGTACGCTTTCATCTCCGGGGCGCGGCGGCGCCCATAAAGGCGCCTGGTTCCACAGAAAGGGGGCGGACGTCCGCTGGCTTGCCCGGTGGATCGGATCGGTCAAGCCGAGCCCCTGCGCGTCGAACCAGCATGCCCATTCTTCGGGATAATTGTGGATCCGTATCCCGCGCTGCGGGTCTGCCAGGAAATCGACATGGTGGCTGAGTGCGAAGAAGCGACAGCCGAGGCTGGCGCAGACCTCATGAAAAAGGTCGGCAAGCGCCGCCTCGTCCTTCACCGTCATGACGTCGATCGCGAGCGCATGCGCAGCGCCGAGTGGCAACATATTCAACCATGGCAGCGCCGGCGATCGTCGCCAAGCCGAAGCATCCGGCATTGCCTCCGTCAAACGCCGACCGGCCGCGCCCCTCAATTGGGCGCCGGAAGGCGAAGACATCACCACTGGTCCGAGTGATCAGGAGGGCGGGAAAATGTGCAAGTTCGGAATATATTTCAATTATATTCGAGAGATAGAACCAGATTGAGGACATTTCCCGGAGTCGCCCAATCTCGGCGCTTCAGCCCGACCCTTTTCGGAAGTCCCAGAGCGGAATGCCGATCTTCGCAGCCTTGTCGGCGAGATTGTCCTGGATGCCGGTGCCCGGGAAGATGATGAGGCCGACCGGGAGCGCCTCGAGCATCCGGTCGTTGCGCTTGAAGGGCGCCGCTTTGCCGTGGCGATTCCAGTCCGGACGGAAGGCGACTTGCGCCACGCCGCGGCTGTCGGCCCAGCAAGCCGCGGCGCGTTCGGCGCCGGTCGGCGTGGCGCCGTGGAGGAGGATCATGTCGGCGTAGCGGGCCTTCGCCTTGTCGAGAGCCTCCCAGATGGCCGCATGGTCGCTGCAATCGCTGCCGCCAGTGAAGGCAATCCGCGTGCCGACGGGAAGCAGAGCCGTTGCCTTTTGCCGGAGCCGGGCGTCGAGGAAATCGCGGCTGTCGATCAGCGATGCCGTCATCGCACGATGCTGGATTCGCGACCCTGTGCGCGGAGCCCAGGCCTTGCGGAGGAGCAGCCGGAACTGCTCGGCCGCCGCTTCGCGGAAAAACTCCATAGCGTCGCGGCGTTCGATCAACGAGATGCCCTCGCGGGTTGCCCGCTCGAGCTCGACCGAGCGGATTTCGCTGCCATCCTGTTCGCGCTGGAGGCGGCGCTGGAGCTGCTCGTTGTCGTCGAGGGATCTTTCGACGCGTTCACCGGCACGGTGGAAGATGTTGACCAGGTTCCAGAGGAGGTCATCGAGATCGGGTTCGATCCGGGTCTCGGCGATACAGCCTGCCAGCGCATCGAACATGTCGGCGATCGCGCCGCCAGTGAGACGCGCGTCGGGAAGCGGCCGCGGATCGGGTTCGTCTTCGTAGGGCCGGTGACCGAACAACTGCATTTCCTGGAGCAGATAGGCGGTGGTTCCAGGTTCGGCGGATGCCGGGTGGGTGGCTTCGCTCAGGTCGTGCATCGTCGGTCTCCGTCTGTCGCAGCCGCGCCCCGCGCGGCCTTCGCGGCGACCCCTTGCGGCAGGCGGTACGGGACCGCATCGCGGCGTCCCGCCGCGACCGGAGCGCGAGCGGAGGATGGCGCACGAAGGCTATTTTGCTTCGCGATGCAAAGGGGCCGCAGGCCCCGGCGGAAAATAGCCGCACGGCAGCCATTGCTGTCCCGCACCGCCTGCCGCAGTCGCCCTCCCCCGAAGGCCGCGGCGCGGCCCCGCAGGACGGTTATCAGGAGCGAGCGAAGCCGCCCGCCTGACCCTCCCGCTTTCCAGCCCGCCTCAAGCCCCTCGAAGAAACTGCTGGCGATCGGCCGCGCCGAGCTGCGACGCGAGGGTTCGAGCGAGCCCGCCCGCTCCGATCCGCCTCAAGTCGGCATTGAAATCGTCACGGCCGGGTCGGAGGGCGACGACCTCGACGCGGGCCTCGGACGCCCGCACGCGAAGCGTTGCCAGCGCCGCCGCGCCCGCGGGATCGTCGTCCTGCGCGACATAAAGCCGCTTCAACACTTCCGGAAACAGGAGCGCCGCGAGATGCGCGCCCGACAGGCCTGCGATCATGGGAAGCGCGGGCAGCACCTGTCGCAACGAAAGGATTGTCTCGATGCCCTCGCCGGCCGCCATCACCGATCCCGCTCGGCCGAAGCGGACACCGTGGCCCAGAAGCCGCCCCATCGCGCGGCGCGGATAGGCGACCGGGGCCTTGGTGTTCGTCTTCGGGTCGAGCCAGGTCCGATGCACCGCGGTCACCGTGCCCGCCAAATCGGTCGCCGCCGCGATCATCGCCGGCCAGGCCGCCGGCCCGCCCGGCGGATCGTCGCGCGAGGCGCGATAGAAGCAATGGGCATGAAACCGGAGCGGATCGGCCGCGGAGACATGGTCGATCGATCGCCTTGCAAGATAGATCTGTGCAAGGCTTCCCGCCAATGGCTTCGAGGCCGCCCACAGCCTGCGCGCAGCCTCGGGCGTTCCCGTCGAGGCCTTCGGTGTCGTCGGATTCCGGGGCGCCTCGGACGGCGGCGGAAGGCTGAGAAACCGCCGCGCTTCCCCGATCGTGTCGCGGAAGGACGCGTGGCCGCATGACGCCGAAATGATGTCGAGGAGGTCGCCATGATCGCCGCTCGCAGCATCGGTCCATTTGCCGGCCGCGCCGCCGCCGTCGCCATGGCCTTCCAGCCGCACATAGAGACTGCGGCCCGGTTCATTACGGACGTTGCCGACCATCCAGTAATGGCCTTCGCGGCGGCCGTTGGACAGATAACGGCGGCACACCGCCTCGGCGTTTTCAGCGAGGCGGCGCGCGATATCGGCGGCGGGACTGGTCATGCGGGGCTCCTTCAGGCGGCCTTGCGGTCGGCGACCCGCTGAATCGGAAACCGATCCAGCAGCCGCGCGAACACATCGGCGCCAGCAGCCCCTGCCGGCACGTAGAGCTTCAATTTCCATGAGACGATCTCCGAAATCAAGCCAAAAGCCTTCAGCCGGTCGACCCCGAGATCGTTGAACCCGGTCAGCTCGATGCGCCAGTCGTTCATCGCGCGAACGCGGCGGAGCATCTGGCCCTCGGCGAGGTGCAGAACCGCCTCTCCCTGCTGGAGGAGCTGCCACGCCTCGTCCGCTGGCAGATCGCACGGCCCGTCCTGGATAACCGACGCGACCCAGCCCGCCGAGACCTTGCGCCCGATGATCCGCTCGCCGTCATCACTCTGGAGCCGGTAGACCCGCGATGATTCCTTGGGCAGTCGCTGCCAGATCGGGAGCAGCAGACCCGACACCATGTGCAGGGTCGAGGTTTCATAATCGGGAATGCCGGCCAGCTCGGCCTTCCAGATATTGGCGAACAGATCGCGGTCGGCGGGCTGCCAATGGCTCATGACGAAGTCGGCGAGCAGCATGTGGCTGGCCTCCAGCGGTCGATGCAGGCGCACGCGCCGGTGGACCGCGCCATCGTCATCGATGACGCTCCGCGCCCCGAGCTTCACCGCCGCGCGCTGCGAACGCTGGTTGACGAGCAATTCGCCGCCGCGCTCGCGAACCAGCGCCAGTGCATCGTCGAGCGCAAGCGGCAGCACCCGCTCCTTGCGTTCGATCGTCAGAAGCTGCGTCGCGGCGCCTGTCCCGGGATGGGTGTAGATCGTCTGCCGCGCTTTCACGGAAAAGCTTTCGGCGCGCAGCGTTTCGAGGCCGATCTCATAGGTGCCCGCCGCGACCGCCGCCTCGATGCGGTTCACCAGCAGCCCCTCGAAGGCCTCGAACAGGATGTTCTGGAGATCGATCGTCAGCGCCAGCATGCGATTGAGAAAGGTGGTGATCGGCGGCAGTTCCTCGCGCAGACATCCGTCGACGTCGAGCAGCGATAGGCCGGTCGCGCTTTCAAAGGTCAGCAGCGAGCAGCCTTCGATCTTGGCGTTCACAATCAGCACATAGAGCTGGCGAAGCGCATCGCGCGCATAGAAGGATTCGAGATTATCTTCGGGACGGAACATATTCTGCCCGCCTGTCTGGCGCTGGCCGCGCGTGATGGCTCCCATCGAATCGAGCCGCCGCGCGATGGTCGAGATGAAGCGCTTCTGCGCCTTCACGTCTGTCGACACAGGACGGAACATCGGCGGCTGCTTCTGGTTCGTGCGGTTGGTCCGCCCGAAACCCTGGATGGCGGCATCGGCCTTCCACCCCGCCTCGAGCAGATAATGGATGCGCCGCCGCTGGTTCTTCGCGCCAAGATCGGCATGATAGGAACGGCCCGTGCCGCCGGCCTCCGAGAAGACGAGGATGCGCTTCTCGTCGTCCATGAAGGCGTGCGTCTCGCCGATGTTCGCGCTGACGGGCCGATTCTCGACCGCGAAGCGCACATCGCCGCCCTCCCCCGTCCGCGGGACGATGCGGCGCGACCGCCCCGTGACCTCAGCGACCTGCTCGGTCCCGAAATGCTGGACGATCTGGTCGAGTGCGCCTGGCACCGGCGGCAGCGCGGCGAGCTTCTCGATCATCGCGTCGCGGCGCCGGCAGGCCTCGCGGCTGACGATCGGGTTGCCTCCCTTGTCATAGGCGGGACGTGAAGCAAGGTTGCCCTCGCCGTCGGCGCACGGTTCGAACAATTGCACCGGGAAGCCGTGCGCGAGATAATCGAGCACATATTCGCGCGGGGTGATGTCGACCGAGACGTCGCCCCAATCCTCCACCGGGATCTCGGCGAGCCGGCGCTCCTGCAGCGCCTCGCCGGTCGAGACGATCTGGACCACCGCCGCATGCCCCGCCTCGATATCGCGCGCGATGCTCGCGATGCAGCTTGGGGTCTGCATCGCGGTGATGAGATGGTTGAAGAAGCGCTGCTTGGTGCTTTCGAACGCTGATCGCGCCGCCGATTTCGCCTGCGCGTTGAGCGTGCCATGTTCGGCGCTCGTCACCCCGGCCGCCTCCATCGCGGCGGCGAGATTGTTGTGGATGACCTGGAAGGCCCCGGCATAGCTGTCGTAGATGCGCCGCTGCTCGTCGGTCAGTCGATGTTCGAGCAGCTCATATTCGACCCCGTCGAACGACAGCGAGCGCGACGCGTAAAGGCCGAGCGCTTTCAAATCGCGCGCCAGAACCTCCATCGCCGCGACGCCGCCCTCCTCGATCGCGGCGACGAATTCGCTCCGCGACGCGAACGGAAAGTCGCTTCCGCCCCAGAGGCCGAGCCGCTGCGCATAGGCGAGATTCTGCACCGTCGTCGCGCCGGTGGCAGACACATAAACGACGCGCGCTTGCGGCAAAGCGTGCTGCAACCGGAGGCCGGCACGGCCCTGCTGCGACGGCTTCTGGTCGCCGCGCCCGCCCTTGCCGCCCGCCGCATTGGCCATGGCGTGCGCCTCGTCGAAGATGATCACCCCGTCGAAGTCGCGGCCCAGCCATGCGGCGATCTGCTCGATGCGGCTCGCCTTGCCTTCGCGGCCCTGCGAGCGAAGCGTCGCATAGGTGGTGAACAACACGCCCTCGGCAAGTCGGACCGGCGTGCCCTGGCGGAAGCGCGAGAGCGGCGTCACGAGCAGGCGCTCCTGCCCAAGCGCCGACCAGTCGCGCTGCGCATCCTCGAGCAGCTTGTCCGATTTCGAGATCCAGAGCGCACGGCGCCGGCCCTTCAGCCAGTTGTCGAGGATGATCCCCGCGACCTGCCGGCCTTTGCCCGTGCCGGTGCCGTCGCCGAGGAACCAGCCGCGCCGGAAGCGGACCGCCGTCTCATTGTCGTCGCTCGCCGCGCTCACGACGTCCGCGGTCTCATCGACGGTCCAGGCGCCCGACAAATGGCCGGCATGCGCTTCGCCGGCGTAGATGACCGATTCCAGCTGCGCGTCGGACAGGATCGCGTCGCTGACGAGATTCTCGGGAAGATGCGGCCGATAGGACGGGCGCGGCGGCGCGACCGACGCCATCGCCGCCGACTGGACGAGCGCAGTGGGGTGCGGAAGCGCCCCGGCAATCCGCAAGGACTGGAGCGCATAGGGCTCGTAGATCGCCTCGCCGAGCTGGCCCACGGGCGGAGACCAGTCGATCGTCTCATGGACCAGCTCGCCCGCAGCAATGCGCGCGGTCGCCTCCGGACGCGCGTCTCCGCTGCCAAAAGGCCCCCGAGAAGCGGCCGCGCCACGGATGAATGGCATCGCCGCTGTTGGCGCAGGGGGCGGCGGGGCTGGCCGAGGCGGGACATGGCTGGTCACCCAGGCAAGGAGCGTCGCGAGGTCGGGGGCCTCTCCATGGCTCCCCGGCAGCAGGGATGGATCGGCCGCCGGCACCTTGTCGATCACGAGCAGACGCGTTGCCGTCGTTGTGCCATGCTTGGCGTAGACTTTGCCGGCAATCGCTGCGGAGAATTTTATCGTCGCCCGCTCCTGAAGCCGGACGTAGCCGTCACGAAAGGCCGCCGCCTCGGGCGCGCAATTGGCGCCGACGATGGCAACCAGCCGTCCGCCTTCGCGCAGGCGCGCGAGCGCGGACGCGACGTGGCGAAGCGCGGTGCCGCGCATCGGCCGATCGACGTGCGCCGTCGCGGAAAAGGGCGGATTCATGAGGATGACCTCGGGGTCGATCGCATCGTCGAGCCGGTCGTCGATCGATGCCCCATCGTGCCGGCTGACCGGGACGCCCGGAAAGAGGAGACCGAGAAGGTCGGAGCGCGCTTCCGCCATTTCATTGAGCGCAAGCCGCGCCCCGACCAGCTCGGCGTGAATGGCGAGCATGCCCGTACCCGCGGACGGCTCGAGGACGCAGTCGCCGGCATGGATCGATGCCGCATGCGCCGCGACAAAGGCCAGCGGCAAGGGCGTCGAGAATTGCTGGAAGGACTGACTTTCTTCCGAGCGCCGCGTTTGCGTTGGAATGCGCGCGGCCAGCCGCTCCCATGTCGCGAGCTGGCTTTGCGGCGAGCTGCCGCGCGCCGCGAGCGCGCGGCCATAGCGACGAAGGAGCAGGATCTGCGCCGCCTCGCACGCGTCATAGGCAGCCTTCCAGTCCCACGCCCCGGCGGCGTCGCTCGCGCCAAAGGCGGTCGTCATCACCGCGCGCAGCTCGGCGGGGGAGAAGGGCTGGCCCGACTCGAGCAACGGCTGCAGGGCCTCGGCGGCATCGAGCAGGCGCCGGGAGGCTGGCGTCACCGGGTTCGGAACAGGGCTCGCGGCGGCGGCGCGCACCGCATCGGGGAAAGTCATTCGCATGGCTGAATCCTTGGGAGAGCGGAACTGGAATGAACCGCCCGCTGCTCTCTCTTCGATCCGGGCCGTTCCCCTTCCTGGCCCCGCCTCTCCCTCTCACCCGAAGCGAATGCCGTCCTCGGTGAAGCGATACCCATTGACGCGGATCATCACCCATTGACGCGGATCATCTCGTCGACGGCATCGTCCGAGGTTAGATGCTCAAACTCGTCGTCGAGCCGGCCATAGAGCCAGCGTGCCAGGTCGCGGAGAGCCTCGCTCACATCCTCTTCGGCGTCCGCCGTCATATCCTGGACGACCGGGCTGTCGCGTTCGACAGAGATCGCCATGCTATTTTCGTGATGGTAGCGCCCTCGATGCGTGATGCGAGCGCTCAGCTGATAGAAATTGCGTCGCTGGATCGCGCCAAGGGCATCGGCGATGCGATGAAGCTCGACATCGCGAGGCGCGAAACGGCGGATCGCCGGCGACGCCCCTTTGCCATAACGATAATCGCCTTCGAAGCAGGCACCGTCCCCCTGGCTCCAGAACCCCGAGAACCAGATGCAGGGTTTTCGCCGACTCCCGCCGCCAACGAGGCGAACCGGCACGGTGTGAAGTTCAATCCCCATTATCTCGCAGACGCGTTCAAAGTCGTCGTAGACGAAATCATACCAGTCATAGGCGAAGCCCGCTTCGCGGTACCAGCCGCGAGCCCTTTCCTTCGCCGCGTCGGATAATTCGTCGATCTGAAACACGGTCGTCTCGATGATCGCAGGCATATGACCCTCCTTTTCGGACGCTGAAAATGCGAAAGCCCGGCGCAATCGGTCGGACTTTCGCGGAGTTGATCGCAGGATGATCGGGCGATCAGTCGGGACGGGCCGGTCCAACAACCCGTGCGACCGCCTCTTCGAGAAAGCCTGCGGTTGACACGGATTCGATATCCTCGGCGGTGATCAGGGTCGCCGCCCCGCCGAACCCGTCAGGCCGCATCTTCGAACAAGTCCAGGCCGCCTCGACCTCGACATAATCGAGCGCCGAGCGGCGGATGATGTCCTGGAAAATGCCCTCGAAGCCGATCACCGACATGTCGAGTTCAAGCTCGTCCGCATCGGCATCGCAGGTACGGATTTCCTGGCGGACGAGATCGGCGACGCTGCTCGCGACGCACATGCTCTCCTCAAGGAGCTGCCCGGCCTCGGCGATCTCGATGAAAACGAGATCATTGGGGCCGTGACTGGCGAAGAAATAGATATCCTCGCCCACCTCTTCATGTTCGAACATGTCGCGGAGGACACGCCATTCGAGATCGGTCATCGCGGTTCGCGGAATGTCGGGCCGGATCACGGTCTGCGAGAAATAGTCAGCCATGGCCCGCCTCCCCCGGCGCGGCCGCGCTTTCCATCGTCGTCGGCGCGAGCGGAGGATCGCCTTCGACGACCAGCGGCGGCACCTCGAATTCCGCAGCTTCAAAATAGGCAAGCGCGGCCTCGATCGAGCCGAGGTCGCTCAGAACGCGGCGATCGATCAGAACCCGGTCGCTTTCATCGATCATATAGCTGTCGACAGTGCCGGTGCCCCGGAAGATGAGCCGTTCGGGCGACCATTCGCCGGGGTAACTCCCCGACCATCGGACGAACGGCAGTCCATGTGCGACGCAGAAGGCCTCGAGATTGTCGATCTTACCCCAGGCGCAGCTCTCGTCGAACAGCGCAAGCGGCTCGCCCACGACACGGCTTGCGACGTCGAAGGGCTCGCCGCCCCATTCGGGCGACAGGCCCTCGAAGGCGATGATGCGGATCAGCTCGGCGAAGACCGCCGACGAGATTTCACCGCCGATCAGGATCGATGCGGGAACGCGATCAGCCATGACAGCCTCCCTCATTCGAGGGAAGCCAGGCAAGAGCGGGCCGCAAGTTTTTCGGACTCATGAGAATTCTCCGGGAAATGAAAGGGCCCGGCATTGCTGCCGGGCCAGGGGTGTGCCGGGTACCTGGGACGGCCGCCTATTCGGCGGCCACGGGCAGATCTCCCTCCTCGCCGGACTCGCCCTCGGGACCCTCTGCGGCGAGGAAGGCGGGCAGTTCGTCCGCGCTCGCCGCCTCGTCCTGCGTCACCTCGCCCTCCAGGCTCGGCGTGCGCAGCGGCTCGGGAAGCCAGTCGCTCTCCTCGAGCAACCGTTCGGCCTCGCGCGCCATGTCGGCTTTCTTCAGATGATCGATCATCTGGGCGAACTGCTCGCCGCGCGCCTCGGCGACATCGGCGAGGATCCGCGGCTTGGTCACGCTGCCGAAATAGCCCGCGACCGTCGGGCGCCAGCCTGCCTCGACGACATCGAGCCCGACCGCGCGCGCGAGGACATGGCTGTGCTCGATGCGGCGCGCGACGCCGTGCTTCGAGATGCGGCCATTGTCATATTTGGGAACGATCTCGGCTTGCGCGTTGACGCATACCGACGCGCAGTGCGCGAAAAGATCCATCCGCTCGGCGTCGTCCAGTGCGAGAAGGAAGTCCCAAAGCCCGTCGTCCTTCGCGGGCAAACGCTCCTTCCATGCGTCGCCGCGCGCGTCGATCGCCTGCGCCGGCGCACAATCGCGCAGGGCCGCAGGGGCATTGCTGAAATAGACATAATTGGCCGACAGCTGGAGGCAGGATTCATGGCTGAAGCGGTAGAAGCAGGCCAAGGCCAGCGCGTGCAGAACCGCAGCGAACGCGATGCCGGGGTTCTGCGCGAAGGCGTCCTGCAGGGCGAGCGTGCGCCAGCAGCTGAGGTCGGAGACAAGTCGGTCGGGAAGCGGTTTGATCCCCTCTCCTTCTTCCTCCCCGCCATTGGGCACCGCGTCGGATGCAGGTGCGGGCCCGGCGTCCTCGCCCCGCCCCGCATCGCCGGCCTTGGCGTCCGCGCCGCCGGCCTCCGTCATCCCGGACTCCGCGGCGCCATCGTCCACCGGCTCGTCCTCGGGCTTCACAAAACCGCGCTCGACCCGAACGCTGCCGTCGCTGTCGATCGACACGAACGCGCCAGCGATCGCCTGCTCGCCCGGCGCGTAGTGGCGCGGGCGATCGACGAGCGCGCCGAGTTCGGCATCGATCGCATCGAGCCGCGCGATGACCTCGGCCGGGACCTCAGGCTCCTCCGCCCATTGTTCGCTCAGCGCATCGCCTTCGGCTTCGAGCGCGGCGGCGCGCGCTTCCTCCTCGTCGGTCATCGCGATCTCGTCGCCCGCAATCGCGCGCAGACCTGCGGTGGCGTTCCACGGCAGGTCGATCGAGGTCGTGATCCACTTCCAGCCCTCGGCACGAATGCGTTGGCCTTCGGCCCTTAGTTTCTCGTCGACGAGCCGGTCGAGCAGCGCCGGATCGGTGAGCCAGCCCCCGCCATCCGCCTCGAACAGATCGCGCGCGACGCCGCCGCCGGCCGCGACATAGGCATTGACGCCGACAAACACCGTCCGCTTGTCCGCCACCCGGACGCTGTTCTCGGTCAGCTTCTGCCGGATGAAGGACGCCGACCTGGTGAAGCTATGGTCGAGCTGAGCCCAGACCTCTTCCTGCCGTGCATGGTCGTCACAAATGGTGAAGGCCATGAGCTGGTCGAGCGTCATGCCGTCCTCGGCATAGATGTCGTGGAGCGCGGGCGACACTGCGGCGAGCTTCAGCCGCTGGCGCACGACTGCGGGAGTCGTGAAATGGTGCGCGGCGATCGCCTCGACCTCGTCACCCTTCTCGACCATCGCCTGCATCGCGCGGAACTGATCGAGCGGATGCAGCTGTTCGCGCATCGCGTTCTCGGCGTAGCTGTCGTCCTCGGCAAGGATGTCATTATCCGCCGCTCGCACGACGCAGGGGATCGGCGCATCCTTCGCGAGACGCCCCCGCTTCACCAGCAGCTCGAGCGCGCGATAGCGCCGCCCGCCGGCCGGTACCTCGTACCGGCCCGTTTCCTGCCCCGAAGCGTCGCATTCGGGCCGCACGTTGAGGCTCTGGAGCAGGGTTCGCCGGGCGATATCGTCGGCGAGCGCATCGACCGACACGCCCGCCTTGATCCGGCGGACGTTGGACTGGGAGAGAAAGAGCCGGTCGAACGGGATGTCGCGCGACGGACTGAGCGTGATTTTCGGGGCGGTTTTGCCCATGGTGCTTCTCCGTGACGGACCGCCGCGAGACTCTCTCTCGGCCCTTGACCCGTCGCGAAGCCGCGACCTGCTCTAACTCTGATCCGGCCAGAGCCGGATCATGCGGAAGCCCGCCACGGGACCGCCCCGCGGGCCGCTTCGACCCGCGTTCCCACTGGCGGACGCCAGCGCTGCGCGGGAGGCCAGGCTCCGCCTTTCAGGATGGCGGTTCCGAAAATCGCCTTTGCCCGCTAGTCACGACCGCCCTCGGTGAGCGTCACCGCGATCGCATAAAAGCCAGGCTGTCGATCTCGCAATCGTCGCATTGTTCGGCGGCCAGCACGACGCGGTTGCGCCCTCGCAGGAGGCCAACGGTGCCGAATTGCAGGTCGACCCATGCCGTCCCTGCCGGCAGGGACGCGCGCGACACCGGCCGGCCGTTCACCGAAATGGTCACGACCCCGCCCTTGCCGCCGCGCGCGCGCACCTTCAACGTGTGTTCGCCCGCGCGCTCGGCATCGAGCGTGTAGGCCATCCACTCATCGGTCTGGAAGCTGGTGACATAAGGGGCGCCGCCCGCGTCTTGCGTAATGTCGACGCCGTCATTGCGATAGATAGAACCCGAATTCCAGACCACCTTCTTGCCGCCACCGACCGACGCAAAATAATTGGCGTCCTCGCGGTCCCGATAGGCATAGCCCGGCCGCCCAAGGTCGAAGTCCACCGCCGCGATCCGCGCGCCCTCGCGGCCTATTCGATTGGCCTTGAAGGGGATCGTGGCGGTCGTGTGCGGCTGACGGAACATCGCATCGATCACGTCCGGACGCTGGATGTTATTCTCGTAGCGCACATCGTGCGTCGCCAGCCGCATCAGGGCCTCGGTCGCGGCCTTCGCGCTCGGCTTGGGCCCCTGGCCCAGCCAATAGGCGACCAGCGCATTCCAGCCCGGATTGGCCTTCACCTGCAGCGGGTTATTATAGCCGATCTTCTTGAGCGGCCACCAGGCCCAGCCGATCCCTTCCCCCTCGACGAGCGCAATCGCGTCCCGGTACCAGACGTTGGAATTCTCACCCGTCTCGCCCAGCCACAGCGGCAGCCCCAGCCTGTCACTGAAACCCTTGTTCCAGGCGATCGCCCCAGGGTCGTTGCGCGTCCAATATCTATGGAAGCTCAGCGCCGAATTGGGGTCGAGCGGCTCGGTCAGACCATGATAACTGCTGCCCCAGCAATTGCCCTCGATAATGATCATATGGTTGCGATCGACCGAGCGGATCGCCGCGATGACTTCGCGATAAAAGTCCCACAGCGCCTTGTTCTGCCGCGACAGACAGCCGTTGCCGGCCTTCGGCCCATCAAAATCCCAATTGGGCTCGTTGAGCAGGTCGTAGGCGGCGATCCCCGGCTCGTTCGCATAGCGCTCCGCCAGCTTCTTCCAAAGTGCGACCGTCTTGCGGCGGTTCTCTGCGCTTTCCCACAGCGACGGCTTGGTCGGATCGCGATCGCTGATGGGCAGGTCGTTACCCTGGCCGCCCGGGGCGGCGTGGAGGTCGAGAATCAGCACCATGTCGTTGGCGCGGGTCCATTCCAGCAATTGGTCGATCCGCGCGAACCCGTCCTCGTGCCAGCTATCCTGGCCGGCGACGGGTTCCTCCTCGGAAGGCAGCGTCAGGAGATTGTAGTGGAGCGGCAGGCGGACCGAGTTGAACCCCCAGCGCGCCATCGCGTCGATGTCCGCCTTGGTGATGTAATTGTCGAGCCACGCCTTGTAGAAGCGCGCGGCCTGCTGTTCGCCGACCAACTTGGTAATCTCGCGGCGAATGACGTGCTGCTGGCCTTTCTCGAGCTTACCCAGCCCGAACATATAGCCCTCCTGCAGCATCCAGCCGCCAAGGCCCACGCCGCGCAGCAACACCGGCCGTCCCTCGCCATCGACGATTTTTTTGCCGTCACGGTGGTAAAAGCCTTCGGCCGCTACCGGTGCGGCGGTCGCCAGCATCGAGGTTGCCAAGACCGCCATTGCCAAACGGTTCCACGCCATATTCTGATCCTTTGACCTGATTTCGCCGGGTCCGAGCCGACAATGATGTTGCACAAATATCTCCGACGAGGCCGAGGCGCTCCGGATGGTTCAAGGCACCGGCTGGAAGATGTAATGGCGCAGCAGCACCCGCCCATCATGTCCCAGCAAGCCCTCGTCGCGCACCGGGTCGCAGCGAACGCTGCCGCAAAGCGTCGTCGCCACGCGGACCTCGATCGCGTTGGAGCCCCGTTTGAGGTAGGCGCTGACGTCGAGCACCGGATCCAGCTGATCCGCTCCCTCGATCATTCGCCCGTTCACCATCACCTGATACGGACCTTCGACGGTGCCGAGGTCGAGCAAATAGCCGCTCTTGGCGCGCTCAAAGGAGGGAAGCGAAACGCGCGCGCGATAGGTGGCGGTCCCCGCCAGATCGCGCAGCTCGGGCGCGAGCAGGCGGAGCGGCGCCAATTCATCGCCGATGGTCAACGGGCCGACGTCGCGGCGTTGTGACTGGAGAAAGCTGGACACGCCGGTGGCCGGCTTCGCCACCCCGGCAAAGCTGAGCTGCCAGCCGGTGATCGCCTGACTCGTCGATATGGTCCGGCGGCCGAGGATGCCAGCCCTGTAGAATAATTCCGCGTTCGCGGCCTGGTCGGCTTCCAGATGGCCCGGGCGAGGGTTGAGCCCTTGCGCGCGGACCGTGCGGTCGTCCAGCAGCCCGACGAAAAGGGCTTCATCCTTGTCGAAGGAGAGCGTCAACTCGATCCTCCCAGGCCGGACGCTATAGGCCGGGATCGGCGTGATCGTGCCCGACCAGGCGTTGAGGAGGTAGGGCCTGCCCGTGCCCGCAAGCGAGAACCGCACCGTCTTGCCGGTCAGCTTTGCGGGGTCCAGCGCGGGATAGCTTGTCCGGTCGGGTGAGCGATTGATGACGGTACCGGCATCCTTGCTCGAAATCTGGTTATAATTGTAAAGATAATAGATGTCGTTCGGCCCATCGACACGATGCTGCGCCAGCACGCCCGAACCGCTCATCGCCTCCGCGTCGGCCCGCACGCCCATCTCGTGCAACTTGCGGGGAACGACATCATAAGTGCCCACATGGGCGACGCCCTTCATGCTGAGCAGCCGCGCGACCGCGGCGGCGATGCGCTCGTCGGTCTCGCCGCGCAGCACGGCCGCATAGGAGCGGCCATGCTCTGGCAGCTCGCCGATAAACAGGATCCGCACGCCGCGTGCGGCGAGCCTCTCGAAGCGGGTCAAATCCGCCAGCGATATCATTTTCGCATCGGGCACCAGCAACGCGCGATAGCCGGGGCCTGCGGGCGCTATCGACTGGTCTCCCGCCTCGCTTTGCGGCAACGCCAGCAAGGCAGGCGATACGAAGTCATAGCTGAAGCCGCCGTCGGCGAGTAACCCGCTATCCGGATACAACGCCTGGCCATCCCCTTTGCCGACGTCGGGATCGTTGAACACATCGAGTCCCGCGCGGAAGATTGCGACATCGACCTTGGCGCGCCGACGCAACAAGGCGTTGCCGCGCGCAAGATACTGCGTCAGCGTGCGCGCGAAGAGCGCTGACGCCTCACGGTTCCACATGTTGGTGGCCTTGCCGCCGAACGGGTGAAAGCCGGGCCATTCGACGCCGGGCAGAAACCCTTCCACATTGCCCGGCCCGTCATAGCCGCCGTCATAACCAGCGCCGTGCAGCGTCTCGCCGTTAACGCCGGCCGCCCAGGCACGTTTCGACCACCAGAGGATATCGCGCAGGCTCTGGCCATAGCCATTACCGAACTCCGCGGCGCTCTCGACCGAAAATTCGGGCTTGCCAAGCAGGTGAACGGCGGCGGCCATCTGGCGCATTCCATCGATTGCACCGCGCCCCAGGGCTTCGGTTTCAGGGGTACCGACCGCGGCGGCAGCGGTCTCGATGCCGATCGGTTTATTGTAGGCGACCTGATAGCGGATGTTTGCGCCGTGCTGCTCCGCCATCGCCTGCAGCGGCGCCAGATGATGCTCGATGTGCAGGGCCGACAGCGTGTCGAGATAGTCCTGGTTCACCTGGGCGGCGCGGATCGGATCGACGCTGGCAAAGCCCGGAATGTCATTCTTGGGATAGCTGTTCCTGAAGCCGATGAACGGCAGATAGGGCGCGAGGTCGTATCCATGCTGCGCCCGGAAGGTCGCGGGCAAGCCGCGCGTCCAGTCCATCGACACCTTATATTCGAGCGAGTCGTTGAAAATGTCGTCGATCGCGCCGCGCTTCAGCCCGGCGGAGAAAATGCCCTTCCAATAATCGCCGCTCGCGCGCGCGCCTTCGCTTGCGAAATGATCGATGACGTAGAGTGAGCCGACTTTCTGGGTTGCGGGCTGGCCCCAAAAGGCGAGCAACATCCACCGTTCATCGCGTGTCGGCGGCGTGAAGCTGACCGCCTCCCCTCCCCCGGTCGCTGCGCCGGTCAGATCAATAGCGCGCGTCATATCGAGCGTGCGATCGCCCGTCACAGGATAGGCAAGCAGCGCGACGACCTTCGGTGTTCCCTCGGCATGGCTGACTTTCCCGGCGGGCACCTTCCCCTGGTAACGCGATCCCGCCTCGATCAGCACCTCACCGTAAGTCAGCTCGAACAGGCTTGCCGGATGATCGGCCGATGCGACACCGGGCATCGCGACCGGCCAGGACGGGCCGTTCGCAACGCTGAAGCTGAGGCCATGCCGCGCCGCTTCGTCCGCCGCGACCGCCATCATGTGGTTCCAGCGCGGCGTCCCCCATGCGTAGCTCGCCGGAATGCCTTTCGGCATGTCCATCGAGACCAGTTCGATACCCCCAAAGCCCTGCGAAGCCAGCCTCTGCACATCGCGGCGAATCCCCGCCTCGGTTACCGCGGCTTGCGGAACCCAGTAGCGCACGCGCGGCCGCAACTCGGGCGCAGGAGAGGAAAAGGAGGTCAGCAATTGTGGCTGCGGCCCGGACTTCACCTTTATCGGCGGCGTCTTCTTGAGCGCAAGGGTAGCCGCGGCCTCCGTTACCGGTGCCGCATCCTGCGCCGAAGCTGCCGACTGGCTCAGGGCAGCGGTCAATACATAGCCTAACAGCCGGCTGCTCATCGTTGCTCCTTTGAGACGGCGCGGATGGTCGGTTCGGCGGCCTGGCACGCGTGCTCCGAACGCATGGATAAACCCGGGGACCGTTGCTCGCGCTATGTCCTAACCTTCCCAAACATGGTATTTTTTCGCCCAAAAGGCGGCCAGGCACGTGTCAACAGCACCCGGCCGCCGTGTAGCAATTCGCCAGAGGATCGGCCCAGGCCGGCCGTCCCCGTCTCGTCAGAACCGGAAATCGATTGCCGCACCATAGGTCGCGCCGCGCGCTGGAGCGATCCAATAGGACTGGCCCGCGCCCCCGTTGAATCCGGTGAGAGCGTCGAAAGTCAGCCGGGAGTAATTCGTCCCGAGCAGGTTGCGCGCGAACACGGAAGCGCCCCAGCTACGATCCGGACTCCGCACACCAAACCGTGCGTTGAGCAAGGTCTTGCCCGAAATATCGAGCACCGGATCGGGCGTCGATCCCGCAAACTGGGAGCTCTCATAGGTCACGTCGGCTTGCCCGAAGATGGTCAGGCCAGGCGTGACTTCCTTGGCATATTCGCCGTTCAGCAAGAGACGCCATTTCGGCACACTCGCCAGTTGCGAGACAGGAGACGTCAAGCCGGCGGCGGAGCATGCGCCCACTCCGGGGGTCTGGGCCGGACTGCACGCAACCACGAAATCATCGGAATAGGTCGCGCGGTTGTACAACACGCCACCGACGAGGGTCAGTTCATCGGTCGGCCGCGCCGTGAGGTTGAAGTCGACGCCCTTGCTGACAATGTGCGGTGCGTTGCCCTGGGCGAAATTGCCCGCGCCCGCGCCCGAAGGCGGGACATAGACCGAGGTCTGGAAATTCTTCACCTTGTTGTGGAAGAGCGCCAGGGTCACGAACACTCGGTTGTCGAGGAACCCGCCCTTGAGCCCGATCTCATAGTTCATCGGAATTTCCGGACGAATGACCGGGAAGGCGATCGGCGGTGCGGTCTGATCGTTGACCGCCGGCCCCTTGTAGCCGCGCGTCGCGGTAAAATAGGTCATCAAGTTCGGCGACCACTCATATTGCGCGCCGAGCTTCCACGAGAAATTATTGACCTTCACCGACTCGTCGACGGGCGCAATGTAGAAGGCGGGGTTGAACGCATATCCATAGCTGGCAAGCGTCGGTGTCGTCAGCGGAGTCAGCGCAGTCGACACGTCGGACAGCGTGTCACGGGTATAGCGTGCGCCTGCAATGAGCGAGAACTGGTCGGTAACGTGGAACGTGGCCTGCCCGAACGCCGCATAGGTGCGCTGATCGATGTCGAGAAAGTTGACACGGCCGATCGCGGTCAGAGGAGGGATGCCAAGAAGCGGCAGGATCGCCGGGGGAAGCCCCAGGAGACCCGCCTGAATCACCGAGTCCTTCTGGTTCTTGCTGAAATAGAACAGACCGAGCTGATATTCGAGCCGCTGGTTCGAAGGCGAGGTCAGGCGGATTTCCTGGCTGAATATCTGCAGGTCCTCGGCCGTCAGGTTGGTGTCGAGAATATTCTCGGACAGGAAGTCGCTGTCGCCGCCGGGTCCGTTATAATCCAGATCGCCAAGCTTGGTCCGGCGGTACGCGGTGATAGAGGTAAGCGTGTGGTCGCCGAGGCCGAGATCGACCTGCCCCGAAAAACCGAACTTCTCGGTTCGGCCGGGAATGGTTGAATTGCCGAGCGAGCAGTTTTCCCGATTGTCCAGGCTGGCGACGATTCCGCAAACGGCGAGTCTGGCCTGAAGGGCCGGGGTCGGAGCGATGGCATATGCGATGTCGCGCTGCGCGTTGGCGCGGCTGAGGCTGTAATCGCCGATCAGATTGATTTCGAGATTGCTGGTCGGCTCCCACCGCAAGCGTCCGCGGACGCCGCGCGTCGTGCTCTCCGGCTCCTCTCCGGTAATCGTGTTCCGGACGATCCCCCGCGTTTTGGTGTTGAAGCCGCTCACGCGAAAGGCAAGGTCCTCGCCAAGCGGAACGTTTAGCGTAAGCTGCTCGCGATGAGCCCCGAAATCTTCGACTTCGACCCGGCCAATGGCTTCGAATTTGTTGAACACGGGCGCCTTGGTGACGACGTTTATCACGCCTGCGGAAGCGGTCGTGCCAAACAGCGTTCCCTGCGGCCCGCTCAGCACTTCGACGCGCTCAAGGTCAAACAGACTGCTGATCTGCGGCACGCCAACCGAGGGCGGGCCGAGATCGATGCCATCGAGGAGAACGGCGACCGCGCCCGCCGAGGAACGGGTCACGCCGTTGGTAGAAAGGCCGCGGATGGCACCGCTGGAAGAAACCGAAGGGACAGAGCGCGAAAGGTCGCTGACATTGTAGATACGCTGGCGCTCGAGCTGCTCGCTGCTGACCGCGTTCACGGATACCGGAACGTCGATGATCCGCTCTTCGCGCTTCTGGGCCGTGACCACGATCGCAGCATCGTCGACCGTTTCGCCGGTCTGCGGCGAGGCGGGCTGAGCAGTCTGGGCGTGGGCCCCCGTGCATGTGAAAGCAGTCGCGGCGAGCGCGATGAGCGACGCCTGCGCGATACGCGAAGAACTTCTCAGAGACATTATGATCCTCCCCATTGGGCCCGGGCGCTGTTTCGCACCCCAACCCTCTCAACTCCAATTTTTATAAACAGTCAATACTGATCGTAAGATGACAATGAATTTCTTGTGGGTGTGGCATTTCTGCCGCGGAGGTGGCGATCATAGCCATCGCGCACAAGCTCGAGGGCCTTGGCTTTCCGCCCTCTGTGAATGATTTCATGGGCCGGCCTGCCCTTCGTCTTCGCTGCCCGCCACGCCAGGCGTGGCGGGTGCAAAAACAGACGTTCGTGGCGTGGGCCACACGGGTGAGGCATGGCCGCGAGGCGCTCGGCCCCCGGGAGTCGATCGCCGCGATTCGCGTGATATCGCAGGGGCGACGCTGTTCAATTTACTAAACAATCTTGACTGCTTTCTTTTATCCCTGCACTGTCAAGGGCGAGACGAGCCGATCGCCTGCAATCCGGAAAGGGGCGCTTGACGGCAGCGAGCGAGACGCCAACGTCGAACGGGGAGAAATGATGAACCGCGGCACGCATCCCTCCATTTTCGGGCGTCGATGATGACGGGTCGATCGCAGGCGAACCGGCCGGAGGCAGCGCTGCGATCCCTGCCGGATCGGAAATCTCAGAAAGCGCGCAGCGCCAGGACGCGCCAGCTGCTCCGCGACGCAGCCATTCAATGCCTCTCCCAGCACGGTTATGGCATGACAACCACGACCCTGATTGCCGAAATGGCAGGCGTGAGCCGCGGCGCGATGCTGCACCAGTTTCCATCGAAGGCCGACCTGATGATCTTTGTGGTCGAGTCGATCTTTGAGGAGCAGGCCGAATATTATCGCGAACAACTCAAGGCAGCGAACGACAAACGGCAGCGCCTTCTGGCGTATCCCGAAGCCGTTTGGGCCTCTACGCGCCGACCATCGGGAATCGCGATGCTGGAGATATTCCAGGGCTCACGAAGCGATCATGCCCTCGCGGCGAAGTTGAGTCCCGTACAGGCGCGCATCGACGCGATAGCGATTGCGAGCCTGACCAAGGAATTCAAGCGCGAACCGTCGGTCGCCATGTTCCAACTGATCGTCGGCGCTGCGCGCGGACTCGCACTTGGCGAAGTCATCGCGCCGGCCGGCGAGACCGGGAAGGATGCCATCCTGCTTCTGCGCGAACTGCTCGAAGCCGCCGCCGGGCACCAGCGGCCGGATGAGGATCTGCCGGGCGGAGCCTAAGCGTGCGTTGCGGCTGTACCCGCACGACAGACTTCAAGCCGATGGACCGAATGGATTTCGGCGGCAGGCTTCGGTTGGTACGGCTCAGCCGACGATGGCGGCGCGAACGGCCTTTTCGAAATTATTCGATGCGCTTGCCGGCGGCGGATTCATCTGGATGAAGAAAACACCGGCTAGGTCCAATGCGGGTTCAACCCAGCTTTCGGTGCCATATGCGCCTCCCCAGCCATAGGCCCCGATGCTGCGTCCGTTCAAATTCTCGGGGGTCTCGGCGATCCGCACCGCCAGACCGAAACCATTGCCCTTCGTCAACGCCGGAAACCAGTCGGCAAAAAGGGTCCCAATGACATTCTGGTGCATGAGGGCATGCACTTCTGGACGGATGATGCGTCGCCCGTTGAAACTCCCCTTATTGAGAAGCATGAGCTCGAAGTTCATGAAATCATGGACAGTACTGAAGATGCCGCCGCCGCCCGAGATATATTTATAAGGCCCGGGACCCAGCAGATGGTCGACCGTCTGCCACGTGCCATCTCTGGTCGCATAGATATCAACGATGCGTGACTGCTTTGCGGCCGGCACATTGTAATAAGTGTCGACCATCTCGAGCGGCGCGAAGATCCGCTCGTGCATATAGACGTCGGCGGGCCGGCCCGAGACGAGCTGCACGATGTACAGTGCGGTATCGAGAGCATCGAGCGGCGAGTAGGAAAATTTCGACCCCGGCTGGAACTGGAGCACGGCCGGACCGATGCGCGGAATGTAGGATTCGAGCGTGTCGCCCGGCAGTCGCTGGATCTTGTTCACGAGCGAAGCGGGTCCCGGCATCATCTTGTCGCCGACGCTGGTGATCCCCGATGTATGCGTCAGAAGGTCGCGAATAACGAGTTCGCGCGTCGCCGGAACGATCTTCACTTTGGCGGGATCGGCATTGCCCGGCGGCGCAATAGCGACCCGCGGGTTGGCGAAGGACGGAATATATTTGCTGACCTTGTCGTCAAGCGACAGCTTGCCCTCATCGACCAGCGTGAGAATTGCGATGGCGGTGACCGGCTTGCTCGACGACATGACGCGAAAGATCGCATCCTTGCGCATCGGCGTCCTGGCGACCGGATTGCTGAACCCCTGCGCCTCATGCCAAACGAGCTTGCCTCGACGCGCGATTGCGCTCACCGCGCCATTGATGACGCCGGCGTCGATCTGCTGCTGCACCGCGTCTCGAACGGCTTCAAGTCCCGCCTGGCCCATGCCTGCATCGGCGGCGGAATGCAGCCTCCAGTCGAAGCGCGGTACACTTGCGGTCATAACGCCGCGCGGCGTGCAGGCGCCGAGCGCGAGCAACGCGCCGACCGAGAGGATCGATCGGCGGCTGAGCGCGCTCGCCGGCGGCGGGCCCTCTTCGATGCGTCTCTCGGTCATCTCACGCCCCTCCTTTTCCGGCCTTGCCGCCGATCATATTGGTATATCAGCGCAAGCTAGACGATCCCGGCACCGAGGCCCACGGGCTCGCGTTCCTGCGCCTTGCGCGCTCGCCAATGGCTCGCGCGATACGTCTTTATCGTGTCGATTGCGCCGCCCGCCTCGACACGGGCCATAGCCAGGATCGGTGTTACATCGAGATCATAGGCCGCCCGGAGGGTGCGAAAGGCGAGCATCGGATCATTCACTTCCTGCGCGATATGCAGCATCGACCGATCGACGAGCAGCGCCTTCGCGTAACAGGCGGTGATCGTCTCGGCCGACGAAAGCATGCTCTCGATCGGATCAGTCACATTGTGCGACTGGTCGATCATATAGGCTGGACGGAAGCCGCCGCGCGGGTTGAGTTCGGCTTCGACGAGTTCGTTGAAGACGAGGAAAAGCTGGTGGGGGTTGATCGACCCCGCATCGAGATCGTCGTCGCCATATTTGCTGTCATTGAAGTGAAAGCCGCCCAGCTTGCCGAAGCGATGGAGCCGCGCAACGATCTGCTCGATGTTCACATTCGGCGCGTGATGCCCGAGGTCGACGAGGCACATAGCCTTGGGTCCGAGTTCCTGCGCCGCGAGGATCGAGCTGCCCCAGTCCGAAATCACCGTCGAATAGAAGGCTGGCTCGAACATCTTGTGTTCGATCAGCATGCGCCAGTCGCCCGGCAGCGCCTTGTAAATCTGGGCAGCCGAATCGAGGTAGCGGTCAAGACTGCGCGCCAGATCCTGCTGGCCGGGAAAATTGGTGCCGTCGCCCACCCAGACGGTGAGGTCCTTCGAGCCCAGCTGCTCACCGATCTCGATGCATTCGATATTATGCTCGATGGCCTGGTCGCGCGTCGCCTTGACGCTCGATGCGAGCGACCCGGTGCTGTAGCTGTGCCGCTGCCCCGGCTGGTCCTGGAAGGTGTTCGAGTTTACCGCATCGAAACCGAGCCCAAGCGCTGCCGCTTCTTCGCGAAGCGCACCATAATCACTGACCTGGTCCCAGGGAAAATGCGGGCTGACGCGCGGCGTCGCACGGCCGAGCTGGTTGATGACCGCGCAATCCTGAAGCTTTTCGTGAATGTTGGTCGGCTCGCCCGGGATCGGAAATTTGGCGAAACGGGTGCCCCCGCGACCAGCGCCCCAACTGGGCACGGCAACCGAGAATTCGGAAACCCGCCGCTTGATCGCGGCCAAGCCCATGCCGCGACGTTCGAGCTTGCGGCCGAGTGCGTCATACTCATCTTCGAGTGCCGCCATCTCGCGGACATTGGCCTCGGCGATCAGTTCCTCCGAAATCGGCATGT
This sequence comes from Sphingopyxis sp. CCNWLW2, assembly GCF_037095755.1. Taxonomy (NCBI): domain Bacteria; kingdom Pseudomonadati; phylum Pseudomonadota; class Alphaproteobacteria; order Sphingomonadales; family Sphingopyxidaceae; genus Sphingopyxis; species Sphingopyxis sp. CCNWLW2. Next base: position 2,312,065 of record NZ_JBAWKJ010000001.1, on the reverse strand, counting down.
TCATCTCAATATCCTCGTTCGGGGTCAGCGGGTGAAGGCCTGGGCGTTGCCGGCGTCGACGTTGATCATGTTGCCGGTTGACTTGGCCGATGCGTCACTCGCCAGAAAATGGACCGCCTCGGCGATGTCCTCGGGCAGCACGTCGCGCTTGAGCAGCGAGCGCTGACGATAATGGTCTTCGAGCTCCTGGCCGGCGCCGATGCCATGCGCGCCGGCGCGCTCCTGGCGCCAGTCGCCGTCCCAGATTTTCGAGCCGCGAATGACTGCATCGGGGTTCACGACATTGACCCGGATGCCGTCGGGCGCACCTTCGAGCGCGAGGCAGCGCGCAAGATGATTGGCGGCCGCCTTGGCCGAGGCATAGGCGCTCGCATTGGTCGCGGCAGCGACAGCATTTTTCGAGCCGATGAACACGACGCTCGCGCCGCCCTGCCCCTTCATGCGTTTGAGAAGCGGCCAGGCCGACCGGCTGGTGAGAAAATAGCCCTCGGCAAGCACGTCGTAATTCTTCTTCCACAAGGCGGTGGTCGTCTCCTCGAGCGGTGCCGAGGAGGCGATGCCGGCGTTGGCGACGAGGATGTCGAGCCCGCCGAATTCGCGCGCGCAGGCGTCGAACGCGGCCTGCACCTCCGCCTCGTCGGTGACGTCGCACACTGCCGCGCGAACCACATCCGGGCCGAACTGCTTTGCAAACCCCTCGCGAACCTCTTCGACGGCGGCGCCGTCGCGGTCGGCGAGCAGGACGCAGGCCCCTTCGCGGAGCAGCCGCGCCGCGGTCGCGGCGCCGATGCCGCCGGCGCCCCCGGTGACCAGCGCGATGCGGCCGACGAGCGGCTTGGGCGCGGGCATGCGCTGGAGCTTCGCTTCCTCGAGAAGCCAATATTCGATGTCGAAGGCTTCCTGTTCGTCGAGCGCGATATAGTCGCCGATCGCCTCGGCGCCGCGCATCACGTTGATCGCGTTACCGTAGAATTCGCCCGCGAGGCGCGCGGTGGTCTTGTCGCCTGCAAAGGTGATGCGGCCTACGCCCGGCACCAGCACGACGACCGGGTTGGGATCGCGCATGGCAGGCGAGTTGGCGCGCTTGCAGCGCTCATAATAGGCCGCGTAAAGCTGGCGATAATCCTCGATCTGGCCCGCGAGATAGGCCTCGTCTTCAAGGCGAGCCGGGTCAAGCGTCAGCGGCGCGATCTTGGTACGCAGGAAATGGTCGGGACAGGAGGTGCCGAGCGCCGCCAGCCGTTCGAATTCCACGCTTCCGACGAACTCGAGCGCCTCGGCATCGTCCGAATAGTGGCCGACCTTGCGGCGCGCGCCGGTCATCAGCCCGCGCAGGCGCGGCATGAGCGCCGCCGCGATCGCGGCGCGCTCGGGATTCGGCGCGACGCGCTCGCCGCCGAAGGCTGGACGCACGGCAAGCCGCTCGTTGAGATAGGCCGCGGCGTCGGCGATGAGCCGGACGGTATGCTCGTAGCAGGCCTTGGCGCTGTCCGCCCAGCAGATGATACCATGGCCGGCGAGCATGACCCCTTCGACCCCGGGGTTCGCCTTCACATAGTCGCGCAGCTGCACCCCAAGCGTGTAGCCGGGTCGCTTCCACGGCAGCCAGCCGATCTTGCCGCCCCAGATCGCCTTGGTGGCTTCCTCGCCGCCCGAGCTCGCCGCGAGCGCGATGATCGCGTCGGGATGGACATGGTCGACATGCGCGAAGGGCAGGAGCGAATGGAGTGGCGTGTCGATCGACGCGGTGCGCCCATTAAGATCGAAGGTGCAGTGGGGCAGGTAGCCGACCATTTTGTCGTCGTCGTCCGGGCCGCCATAATGCGCCTCGAGCGACAGGAGCTTGTCCTGGTAAAGCGTCGCGAAGCCGTCGAGCTTCATCGATCCGATGTCGCCGCCCGAACCCTTCACCCACAGAACTTCGACCTCTGCGCCGGAGAGCGGATCAGCCCCCACGATTTTTGCCGAGGTGTTGCCGCCGCCGAAATTGGTCACGGTAAGATCGGACCCGAGGAGATTGGACCGGTAGAGGAGCCGCTCTGCCTCGCCGAGTCTTGCCGCCACGTCATCGTCCCAACGACTCGTCGGCACGGCGAAGGAAATGGCGGGTGCGGCAAGCTTTGTCGGGGCGTTCATGGCAATCCTCGGGAAGCGGTTGATCGGGGCGGTTCGCCGCCTTGCAACGCGCGTCTAACAATTTAGCTAGAAACAATCAACTCTGACTGTTAGTAGATTCGCAAATTGAGAGGATCGCAACAATAATGAGCGCCATTATCGTCATCGACCTGGGCAAGACGCTGAGCAAGGTCAGCCTCTGGTCGGCCGAAGGCGCCATGCTGGACCGGCAGGTTCGTCCAGCTTCGCCGCGCGAGCTTGGCAGCGTGCGACGCCTCGACTCCGACGGAATCGAATCCTGGCTGATCGAAGCGCTCGCCCGCTATGCAGGCGAGGATGTGGGCACAATTGTTCCCGTCGGCCATGGCGCAGGCGTTGTGGCGGTAGATGGCGGGTCGCCGATCTTTCTTCCGCTCGACTATGAGCAGCCGGTCCCGGACCATATTCTCGCCGCCTATCGCGCCGAACGCGATCCCTTTGTCGTCACGGGGTCGCCCGCCCTGCCCGATGGCCTTAACATGGGGGCGCAGCTGTACTGGATGGACCGGCTCTACCCGCGTGTGATGGCCGGCGCGACGCTGCTCCCATGGGCGCAATATTGGGCATGGTTCCTGACCGGGCGCGCGGCCAGCGAGGTCACGAGCCTCGGCTGCCATACGGACCTCTGGAATCCCCTTCGCGGCCGCTTCTCGCCGCTCGCCGAGCGCATGGGCTGGGCAAGGCGCTTCGCGCCGATGGCCAGCGCGAGCGCCGTTCTGGGGCCGATACGCAGCGAGATCGCTGCGCGTACGGGACTTCCCGCCGGGGTCAAGGTGCTCGCCGGGCTGCATGATTCCAACGCGGCGCTTCTTGCCGCACGCGGCTTCCCCGAGATCGCCGACAATGAAGCGACGGTCCTGTCGACTGGCACCTGGTTCGTTGCGATGCGGATCACCGCCGAGACCGTCGACACGACGAAGCTCAGCGAAAGCCGCGACTGCCTCGTCAATGTCGACGCTTTTGGGAAGCCAGTTCCCTCGGCGCGTTTCATGGGCGGACGCGAGATTGAAAGCGTTATCGAGATCGACACCCGCCGTGTCGATATCAAGCCCGATCAGCCAAAGCTGCTCGCGGCAGTATCTGAGGTGATCCGGCGCGGGGCGATGATGCGGCCGACCCTGGCGCCGGGATGCGGGCCCTTCCCGGCTGGGCGGGGCGGCTGGCTCGACGAACCCGACGACTGGTACGAGCGGCGGGCGGCCATGTGCCTCTATGCAGCGCTTGTCGCCGACACCTCGCTCTCGCTCATCGGAAGCCGCGGACGCCTCCTCGTCGAGGGTCGCTTCGCCGAAGCCGATGTGTTCGTCCAGGCGCTTGCTGCACTCCGCCCGGACATGCGCGTCTATACTGCGAACGCCCACAATGACGTGTCCTTCGGCGCCCTCCGGCTGATCGCCCCCGATCTCGAGCCGCAAGGCCAGCTCGTCCGGGTCGCACCGCTGGCGACGGGCATCGCCGCCTATGCGGACCGCTGGCGCGCCGAAGTCGGAGCCTACGCATGATGCCGGCGAGCGTCGCCGATTTCCGCGCGGCGGCGCGGCGACGACTGCCACGCTTCCTCTTCGAATATATCGATGGCGGCTCCTACGCCGAGGTCACCTTGCGCCGAAATGTCGAGGATCTCTCGGCCATCGCGCTGCGGCAGCGCGTGTTACGCGACGTCTCGAACCTCGATCTTTCGACCGAACTGTTCGGGCAGACGCTCGCGCTGCCGATGGCACTTGCCCCGATCGGCCTCGCCGGCCTCAACGCCCGCCGCGGCGAATGCCAGGCCGTGCGCGCGGCCAATGCGGCGGGTATCCCCTTTACCCTTTCGACCGTCTCGGCATGCGACATCGGCGAGGTCGCGCGCGCGACAAGCGCGCCCTTCTGGTTCCAGCTCTACATGATTCGCGACCGCGCCTTCATGCGCGACCTTCTCGCCCAAGCCGCCGCCGCGGGCTGCTCGGCGCTGGTCTTCACCGTCGACATGCCCGTTCCCGGCTCGCGTTACCGCGACTATCGCACCGGTCTCGCGGGTGCCCCGGGCCTCGCCGGCGCCGCGCGGCGTACGCTCCAGGCCATGGCGCGTCCGCGCTGGGCATGGGATGTCGGCGTTCGCGGCCGGCCGCACGCGCTCGGCAATGTCGCACCGGTTCTCAGCGGCAAGACCGGCATCGAGGATTTCTTCGCCTGGATGCGGAACAATTTCGACCCGTCGATCGATTGGCGCGATCTCGATTTCATCCGGTCCGAATGGAGAGGCCCGCTGATCATCAAGGGGCTGCTCGACCCCGAGGACGCGCGCGAGGCGGCCGAACTCGGCGCCGACGGCATCGTCGTGTCGAACCATGGCGGGCGCCAACTCGACGGCGTGCTGTCGACCGCGCGGGCGCTGCCTCCGATCGCCGATGCCGTGGGCGACCGCCTGACCATCCTCGCCGACGGGGGCGTGCGCTCGGGCCTCGACGTCGTGCGGATGCTCGCGCTCGGCGCGAAGGGCGTGCTCCTCGGCCGGGCGTGGGCCTATGCACTCGCGGCCGGCGGTGAGGCCGGGGTCACGCGCATGCTGCAGCTGATCGAAGCCGAAATGCGGGTCGCCATGGCGCTGACCGGCGCACGGACCATCAAAGACATCAACCAAGACATATTAGTGGGAAGGGAATGCCGATGAGCAGCAGCCAGGCCTTGGTGGGCGAACAGCCCCAGACCGACAATTGGAGGAACACGATCCTCGCCGGTCTCGCCAATTATATCGACGCGGGGTCGATCGTCGCGGGCGCCGCGGCACTCGCGCTGTGGAAGGAATTCTACAATCTCTCGAACGATTTCGTAGGTCTCATCGCCGCTTTCGGACCCAATGCGATCGGCGCCGGTGTCGGCGCACTGGTCGGCGGCTGGCTCTGCGACAAGCTCGGCCGCAAGCGGATCTACCAGTGGGACATGCTCGTTTATGCGCTTGGCATGGGCCTGCTCGTCTTCGCGGTGGCGCCGTGGATGATCGTCACCGGCTTCCTGATCGTCGGCCTCGCGGTCGGCGCCGACATCCCGGCCAGCTGGTCGCTCATCGCCGAGGGAGCGCCCGACAAGCGGCGCGGAAAGCATAGCGGCGTCGCGCAGGTCCTTTGGTATCTCGGACCGGTCGTCGTGCTGCTGATGAGCCTTGCGCTCACCGACCTTGGCATATTGGGTGCGCGCATCGTCTTCGCGCATCTGATGATCATCGCGCTCGGTCTGATGCTGCTCCGCCGCAAGATGCGCGAGAGCCGGCGCTGGGAGGAAACGCAGAAGAGCGAAAAGCCGCCCCTGCCGGTATCGACCCTTTTCAGGCAGCCCTATCTCGGATCGATTCTCGGCCTCGTCGGCATGTACGGCTTCTGGAACCTCTGGGCGGGAACGAACGGTTTCTTCTTCCCTTATATCCTGCAGACGCTGGATGTGGCGGATCAGGCGGGCAGCGTCGCAATCCAGGCGCTGAGCTTCGCGATCGGGATGGGCTCGATCTATTTCGTGTTCATGCGCCTGTCGGACAAGGTCAACCAGCGCACCCTCTTCATCGTCTCGGCGCTGATCCAGATCGTCGGCATGGCGCTGCTCGCGGTGTTTCCGCTGGGGATCGGCATCGCGCTGCTTCACGTCTTCCTGCTGCAGTTCGGTGGCGGCTTCGGCGCGCAGAGCTTCTTCCAGCTCTGGAGTTCGGAGATGTTCCCGACCGAACTCCGCGCGACGGCGCAGGGGCTTTGCTTCGCGATCGTGCGCATCTGCCTCGGCTTCTTCAGCTTTTTCGTCCCGGCACTTGCCGCGACGGGGTTCACCAACCTCGCGTGGATTCTCACTGGCTTCCTCGTGGTGAGCGGTCTGATCGGCGCCCTCTGGGCACCGCGCAACGAGGGCAAGTCGCTCGAGCAGCTCGAACGCGAGCGCCAGTCGGCATGAACTTGAAATCCATCCTCCCCCTGATGGGGTGTCGGCACGCGGTTCGAATGCGACCCTTCGAACCGCGTGCCGACTGTGACTATGACTATAAAGCGTCAGCCGGACGCCGGATTTTTATGGTCAGATCTGATTGTTTTGGATAAGTCGCGTTGCGAAGCTTCCGACCGGCGGGCCGGGCTCGAACCAGCGACAATCGCAACCTTCCCGTCATAATTTCATGGAGCCGCAGAACATGGTCATGGATCAAGCCCGTCCGAAATCCCGGTTGCGCCGCGTCGTTAAATGGACGCTGCTCGGCCTCCTTGCGCTCCTTGCCGGTCTGGTCGTCGCCGGGCTCGTCATCGTGAACAGCCAGGACGGGACGGTCAAGTTGCTTCAGTCCTATCTCTATTCGCAATGGGGCTATCCGGCCAATTCGTTCGACCCTCGTACCCCGGCTGCAGAAACGGTGCGCGCCGATGGCGTGCGCGTCCGCAGCAATCTCCGCTATGGAACGCGCTACCCGAACAGCTTTCTCGACATCTGGTATCCCTCGGCGGACCGTACGCCGCGGCCGACCGTGATCTACATTCATGGCGGCGGCTTCTTCATGGGCGACAAGGTCGAGGGCGATCCGCTGGCGGCCGGCACAGCCAATCCGGCGGGCACCGGCATCGACGCGATGGTGAAAGCCGGCTTCAATGTCGTCAGCATCGATTATGCCTTCGCGCCCGCCTATCGATATCCGGTTCCCTTGCGCCAGCTCGACGAGGCGATCCGGTACCTGTCGGGCGATGCCGACCGCCTGGGCCTCGACATGAAAAATGTCGTGATCATGGGAGGCAGCGCCGGAGCCCAGATGACCGCGCAATATGGCCTGCTCCTGTCGAACCCGGACTATGCGAAGGCGGTCGGAGTCCGGCCGTCGATCGCGCGGCCCGACGTCAAGGCTCTCGTCGTCTTCTCCGCTCCGCTCAAGGTGTCGGGCTTCGGCTGGCGGATGAACGCCATGATGTGGGCGTATCTCGGAACGAAAGATCTCGAGACCAGCCGGCAAGCGAAGCAGATGGATATCGTTCCGAACGTTGGTCCCGGTTACCCGGCGACCTATATCACCGACGGCAACCAGCCCGACACTTTCCCCATGCACGCCAAGGCGATGGCCGCAAAATTGCGCGAGCAGAAGATCGACCATGTCTTCACCTATTATGAGGAAGACGAAGCGCGGCTCGATCATGGCTATACCGCGCGCCTCGATACGAAGCAGGGCCGCGAGAATATGGACCGGGCGATCGCCTTCATCCGCGAGCGCACGCTCGACATCCAGGCGCCGGTCGCGAGGCCTCAAAACTGAAAGGCGGAGCAGGCTTTCGAACGATTGAAACTTACAAGCATTATTGACTGCTAGTTGACGTCCTTTATGGTGACCCCGAACGCCGGTGGATACCGGGCGGAAGGGAGCGATGAAGGCATGATGAGCAAGATGCTGTTGAAATCCGGTACGATGGCGCTCGCCCTCGCCGTGACCGGACCGGTGCCGGCGTTTGGCCAGGCCGACAGCGATCCGCTGATGTCGGAATTCCGTGACCCACCCCAGAGCGCCCGCCCGCGCGTTTGGTGGCACTGGATGAACGGCAACATCACCGAGGAGGGCATCGCCAAGGACATCGAGTGGATGCGCCGCGTTGGGATCGGCGGCCTCCAGAATTTCGATGCGAGCCTGATGACCCCGCAGGTCGTTGAAAAACGGCTCGTCTATATGACCCCCGAGTGGAAGAAGGCCTTTCGTTTCGCCGCGGATCGCGCCGACGCTGCCGGCCTCGAGCTCGCGATCGCGGCTTCGCCGGGCTGGTCGGAGACCGGCGGTCCGTGGGTAAAACCCGAGGACGGCATCAAAAAGCTCAGTTTCTCGCATGTCGATATCGTCGGCGGGAAGCGCTTCGCCGGCAAGATCCCCCAGCCTCCGGGGGCGACGGGCCCCTTCCAGACGCTCGTCGAAGGCGACGTTCTCGGGCTCGAGCAAGGCACGAAGGCGCTTCCACAATTATATAGCGACGTCGCGCTGTTCGCGTTGCCGCTGATTGCCCCGCCTTCCCCGGCCAAGGCAATGGTCCGCGACGGCGCGAGCCAGCCGGTCGACGCCGCGCTCCTCGCCGATGGCGATCTCGTCAAGACGCTGGATCTTGGCTCCGGCACCGAGAGCGCGCCGCCATCGCTCGTTTACAGCTATGACAAACCTGCCGAGCTCCGCTCGGCGACCTTGTTCATGCGCGACGTCACGGCGTTGGGTGGCGGCCCCCGCTTCACGCCGGTCCTCGAAGCGCGGGTTGGCAACACATGGAAGCCGCTTGCGAACTTCGAGATGTCGAACGTCCCGACCACGGTTGCCTTCGCGCCGGTTCGGGCCAGCGAATATCGGATCGTCTTCGGAGCCTATTCGGGGAAGAGCGGACCTTCGCTCGGCGCGCCTGCGCCAGGCGCAATCGTTCCGGCTGGCCTCGGCGCGATCAAGGGCCCCTCGCCGGTCAAGGTCGCCGAGTTCCGCCTGTCGGGCGAGTCGGTCATTGACCGCTTCGAGAGCAAGGCCGGCTATTCGCTGACCAACGACTATTATGCCCTCGCGACGACGACCTCACCCGAAGAAGCCGGTGTGTCCGCCGCTTCGGTCGTGAACCTGACCGGCCGTCTGAAACCCGACGGCACCCTCGACTGGGTCGCCCCGAAGGGCAATTGGCGCATCGTCCGGCTCGGCTGGACGCTGACCGGAAAGACCAACCATCCCGCGCCGCCCGAGGCCACCGGCCTCGAAGTCGACAAACTCGACGGCGCCGCCGTCGAGCGTTATCTGCGTCACTATCTCGAGATGTACAAGGATGCCGCGGGCAGCGACCTCCTTGGCTCGCGCGGCGTCCGGGCGTTGCTCACCGACAGCAGCGAAGTCGGCACGTTCAACTGGACACCGCGCATGGTCGAGCATTTCAAGCGGCTGCGCGGCTATGATCCGACACCGTGGCTGCCGACGCTCGCGGGGCTGGTCATCGGGACGCGCGCTGAAAGCGATCGCTTCCTCTATGATTACCGGCGCACACTCGCCGAGCTCCATGCCAGCGAGCATTATGCGACTGTCGCGCGCATCGCTCGCGAATATGGGCTTACGCTTTATGGCGAGGCGATCGAGGACAGGCGACCGGTGCTGGGCGACGATATGGCGCTGCGACGTCACACCGACATACCCATGGCAGCCCTGTGGGTCTGGAGCGATGAGAATGGCGTCCGCCCGACGCTGCTCGGCGATATGAAAGGCGCAAGTTCGGTTGGCCATTTCTACGGGAAGAATATCGTCGCGGCCGAATCAATGACGTCGGCGCTTGCGCCCTGGGCCGCAGCGCCCAAGGATCTGCGCCGGGTGATCGACCTCGAGTTCGCACACGGCATCAATCGCCCGGTCATTCATACCTCCGTGCATCAGCCGCTCGACGACAAGAAGCCGGGCCTGTCGCTCATGATCTTCGGGCAATTCTTCAACCGCCACGAAAGCTGGGCCGAGATGGCCAAGCCGTGGGTCGATTATATCGCGCGCAACAGCTTCCTCCTGCAGCAGGGGCGTAACGTCGCCGACGTTGCCTATTTCTATGGCGAAGAGGCGCCGATCACGGCGCTCACGGCTTATGCACCGCTCTTGGACACGCCCGTCCGTTACGCGTGGGACTTCGTCAACGCCGACGGCCTCATGGAAGGGCTGACCGTCGACAGCGAAGGCAGGCTTGTCGCCCCGTCGGGCGCGACGTACCGCGCCCTCTATCTTGGCGGCAGCAGCCGCAAGATGACGCTTCCCGCGCTGCACCGGCTCACGGCGCTCGCCGAAGCCGGCGCGACGATCGTCGGCAAGGCGCCCGAGGCGAGCCCCAGTCTCGCGGACAATCCTGCCGAGGTGACGGCTGCGGTCAGGCGACTATGGGCTGGCGGCGCCGAAACGCGCCTCGGAAAGGGCCGCATCCTCGCGGACAATGACGTCGAGCAGGCGCTCGCCCGGACCGGCGTCTTGCCCGACGTCGATTTTGGAGGGGCGGACGCTGGAAAGGACATGATGTTTGTTCACCGGCAGCTTCCCGACGGCGACCTCTATTTCATTCTCAACCGGTCGAAGCACGCAAAGTCACTCGAGGCGCGGTTTCGCGTCACGGGGAAGGCGCCCGAAATCCTGCGCGCCGACACCGGCGGTTCGGCGCCGGCCTCCTATCGGCAAGAAGGCGGCGTGACCACCGTTCCCCTCGAGCTCAGGGGCGAGGACAGCCTGTTCGTCCTTTTTCGCAAGCCCGCGGCGGCGTCAGAGCGCGCTCTAGCCGCGCCAAAGCTGCGCGACCTGTTGACGCTCGATGGCGGCTGGACAGTCCATTTTCAGCCCGGCCGCGGCGCGCCGGCCTCGGTCGACCTGCCGCGCCTCGCCTCGCTCAGCGAGCAGGAGGATCCGGCGGTCCGCTATTTCTCCGGCGAGGCCGTCTATTCGAAATCTTTCCGCCTGCCGGCCGGCGCCCGGCACGGTCAGCCGCTGTGGCTCGATCTGGGATCGGTCGGCGATCTTGCCGAAGTGAGCGTCAATGGCACAAGGGTCGGCACTGTGTGGCATGCGCCGTTCCGCATCGACATCGGCAACGCCGTGCGGACGGGCGACAACAGGCTTGAGATCAAGGTCGCCAATCTCTGGGTCAATCGCCTGATCGGCGATGCCCAGCCCGAAGCGAAGAAGACCACCTTCGTCGCAATCCCGACCTACAAGCCCGACGCCCCGCTCCGGCCGTCGGGTCTTATCGGCCCCGTGACGATATCGGCGACGGAAGGCCATGGGCGGGCGAAATAGACCGAACAAGGGCTCTTCTCCCGTTCACGCACCCTCGGGTGGGCCGGAACGACGATCGGCACATGTCGAGAGAGGCCCGGCGCACTGGCGGCGCGGGTCGCGCCCGGCGATCGTCGCCATCCGGCGCCGGGCCCTCGCCCGCCGGTCTAGAAGCCGTTCGATCGGAGCCAGGCCAGAAACTGCTCGGGCCAGTGCACCGTCGTCGTCCCGGGAACGCCAGCATAGCCATAGCCATGACCGCCCCTGGCATAGAGATGAAGTTCCACGGTCGCGCCGGTCGCCTTCCAGGCGGAGACAAGACCGAGATCATCCTTGCCGAAGATCGGATCGTCCGCGGCCATCGAAGTCCATAGGGGCGGCAACTGGGTAGGCAGCGGCGCGGTTGGTGCCGAAAGCGGGCCATAGATGGGCGCCACGAACGCCGGCATGGTCGCCGGGTCGCTTTCGCGGACCAGGGCAAGCGTCGTCATCGCCCCGGCGGAGAAGCCCATGAAGCCGATCTTGCCCGGATCGATCTTCCATTTGGAGGCATTGGCGCGGACCAGGCGCAAGGCTTGCTTTGCGTCATCGGTCGCGAGGCGAGTACCCTGTGCGAACACTTCGGCTCGCGCCGCGTCGTCGCCGCTGAACAGCTTCTGCCGCATCGCGGTCATGGTGCCGGGAAGGTCGGGCGGTGTCGGGGTCAGCCTATATTTGAGGACAAAGGCGGTGACGCCTTGCGACGCAAGCCAGCGTGCGACGTCCCAGCCCTCGCTGGACATTGACAGCATCATGAAGCCGCCACCGGGCGCGATGACGACGGCCGTGCCATTTCCCTTGCCTGCGGGGGGAAAGAAGGGCGTGAGTGTGGGCTTCGAAACATTGTGGACGAGGTAAGCGTCCCTCATCTGCGCCCAGTTTTCGCTGGCCGCGCCACCCGCGGGGACCGCAGCCTCTAGGTCGATCTCGCCTGCCATGGCGGGAGGCGCGACCTGATCCTTGAGCTGTGCTGCGCAGGGCGCGGCCGTAGCCGCCAACGAGGCCAGGGCGGCTCCGGCAATCATACGGCGGACTGTCTTCCTGAACTTCATGACGACCTCTCGACTTGGGTTGCGACGACGGCGTCGCACAGGCCCGGCCCGGTGTTCAAGACAAAACAGTCAGTTTCGCTTTTAAAATCCTTTCGGGCTGGAAGCTCTACCCTTCCCTTTGCCGCCGCAATCCCCGACAACGCGCTTAAATCCGCCGTTCCACGACAGACAAAGTGCGTTTGAGACCGGACGAAAAGCCGCGAAGGCGAAGGAACTTCGCTTGAAACTTGAGCGATGATCGTTCAACCCTGCACCATTATCATTCGCTCAGCCCAAGCAGTTTCTGGAGACTATTCTCTGATGGCAACAAAATCAGCCGCGGCGGTACCCGAAGCACCGCCGGCAAAGCAGCGCCGGAAAACCCAGGCCGAACGCAGCGCGGCAACGCGCCAGGTCCTTCTCGACGCGGCGGTAAAATGTCTTTTCGAACATGGTTATGGCACGACGACGACGATCCTTGTCGCCGAAGAAGCCGGTGTCAGTCGCGGCGCCATGCTGCATCAATTCCCGTCCAAGGCCGATCTGATGACTTTCGTGGTCGAGGCCGTGTTCGCGGATGAGGTCAAACAATATGGCAAGTTGCTAAAAGGGCTGGACGATCCGCGCGAGCGGCTCATGGCCTATCCGATGGCGGTCTGGAAATTGCAGAGCCGGCCCGAGGGCGTCGCCGTGCTCGAGATTTTCCAGGGATCGCGAAGCGACACCGTGCTCGCAAAAAAGCTGAAGCCGGTTCAGGCAAAGATCGACAAGGCCGCGATCTCCGCTCTCGAAAGTGAGTTTCCCGCCGGCGTTTCGATACCGCTTCTGCAACTCATCGTGGGCGTGGCGCGAGGGCTTGCAATTTCGCAGGTGATTGCACCCGCCGGCAAGGGCCGCGAGCCGATGCAGCTTTTTCAGGACTTGCTGCGTGCGGGCATGGAAGCCGGCCTTCTGCGCGGCAACAAGGCGGCGAAGAAATAGTCACCCCATCGGGACGAGGTTTCAGCTCGCCGCTTGGACTAACAATCAGGATTGACTGTAAGCATCCTCTGCGGCAATCTTCGTGCAACCGCGCCCCTTGATTGCGGCCAGTTGAAGGAAGAGGATATGAAACTGAAAATCGCCGCCGCCGCGCTGCTCCTCGCGAGCACGCCGGCCTTCGCCGAACCCGCCAAAACCGAAGCCGCTGCGGTGCCCGTTGCGGCAGCTCCTGCGGCGACTGCCGCAACACAGCCCTTCTCGCGCGAAACCACGCTCGAGAATCTGATGGCCAACCCGGCGGCCAAGGAAGCCACGCTGAAGGTCTTCCCCGACCTCGACAAGCATCCGGCCTGGGAAATGATCAAAGGCATGAGCGCAAAGCAGATTTCAGAGGCGACAGGCGCCCTCCCCGAGGACAAACTCGTCGAGCTCGACACAGCGCTCAAGGATGTCAAATAAGCCGACAGAGCCGCACCCAACATTAGAAAGCCGCCCGGTTTGCAGAACCGGGCGGCTTTTTCATGCGCCAGATGCAGCGTCAGTTCGGAGGAAGGCTGCCGCGCAGCGTGAAATCGGTCGCCGAGCGGCCGACCGCTAGAGGCAGGCTGGCCGAGGTCCTCCGCCATTTTCCGGCCACATCGTCCCAATTCCCATAAGCGCGCGGCTCGAGGTCGATCGCCACGCGCCGGCATTCGCCCGGAGCAAGCTCTACCCGCGCAAATCCGGCCAGCCGCCAGGTCTCGACGCCGTTCCGATCGGCCGCCCGCACGTAGATCTGCGGCACGTCGGCACCGCTGCGCGGGCCGGTGTTCGCGATATCGAGAAGAACCTGCGGCCTGTCGCCGTGCTCGATCGCCAGATTTGCATGCTCGAAGCTTGTGTAGCTGAGGCCGAAGCCGAACGGAAACAGGGGCGGCCGGCCCGCTTGCTCGAACCAACGATATCCGACATTCGCACCCTCGACATATTCGGCTTCGAAGGGCGCGATACGAGCGCTTTTGTCGCCCGCCGCCACCGCCGCGTCCCGGGCGCGAAGCTCGGCGAGGCCGGCCGGTTGGGGCCTGGGCGCCTGATCGTCCGTCGCAGGAAAGGTGATCGGAAGCCGTCCCGACGGATTGACGTCGCCGAGCAGCAGCCGCGCAATGGCTTCACCGCCGCGCTGGCCTGGGTACCAGGCCTCGAGAATGGCGGGCACCCTCTCGAGCCAGGGCATCAATACGGGGCCGCCGGTTTCGAGGACGATGATTGTTTTTGAATTTGCGGTCGCCACGGCCTCGATCAACGCATCCTGCTCGTCGGGGAGCGCGAGCGTGAGCGCATCCACGGCCTCGGTCTGCCACTGGGTGGCAAAGATGATCGCCACGTCGCATTCGGATGCCAATGCCGCCGCCGCCTGCGCATCGGCGCCATTGTCGAAGCGGATGTCGGCCGCCGGCAGTCGTTCGCGAAGCGCGCCAAGCGGTGACGACGCGTGATAGGTTTCGCGGCAGAACCAGGCGCCATCGCCTGAATCGAGCGATCGCTCGATCGGCGCGCCGCCGATCGAGCGCACCTGCGACGATCCGCCGCCCGATGGCACGCCGACGTCGGCGTTCCCGCCGATCACGGCGATGCTCGCCACATCGCCCGAGAGCGGCAGGATATGGCCTTCGTTGCGGAGCAGGACCGAGCCCGTTTCGGCTACGCGTTGGGCAACCGCACCATTCGCTGCGACGGGCGAAGGCTGCGGCGTGGCCGGTACAGGAACGTCGAAAGCGCCAACCCCGATCATTGCGCCAAGGATGCGCGCGACCATATCGTCGAGCCGAACCTCGGGCACGCGACCCTCGGACACGGCGTCCTTCAGCCGGTCGGTGAAGAAGATGGCGCCGTTGAGCACCGAGTCGAGTTCGATACCCGATTCCTGGTCCAAGCCTGCCAGGACAGATTTTTCGGTCGAATGGACAGCCCCCCAGTCGGACATGACCCAGCCCGGATAGTTCCAGTCGCCCTTGAGAATGTCGTTGATCAGCACGGCATGCTCACCGGCATAATCGCCGTTGATCCGGTTGTAGCCCGTCATCACCGATGCCGGTTTGCCATCCTCGATGGCGATTTCGAATGCCAGCAGATCGCTTTCGCGAAGGTCGACAGGGTCAATCCTAGCATCGACGATCATTCGTCCGGTTTCCTGCGAGTTCAGCACATAATGCTTGACCGTTGCCGCGATATGATTGGACTGGATACCAGCAACGGCGGCGCCGCCGAGGCGGCCGCTCAGCAGCGGATCTTCGCCGATATATTCGAAATTGCGACCGCACCAGGGATCACGCGTGAGGTTGATCCCGCCCGCGAGCATGACGTTGAAGCCCTTGGAATAAGCCTCGCTGCCGATCATTGCTCCCCCGGCCCGCGCAATCTCCGGATCGAAACTGGCGCCTGTCGCCAGCGCCGCGGGCAAGGCGGTCGCCGTATCATCGACGCGCGCATTGAGCGTGTTGGCCACCCCGAGGCTGGCGTCGGTAATGGTGAGCGGCGGAATGCCGAGCCGCGCAAGGCCCGGCGTGAACCCTGAGGACGGGATCATCCCCAATTCGGCGGCCCGCGGAGAAATGAGCGGGAAATAGCTGATGACGAAAGAGAGCTTCTCGTCGAGGGTCATGCTGGAGACCAGCGCCTCGGCCGCAATGCGTGCTTCACCTGACGTCGCGCGTCCGCCATTGTCCGCCGACCCGCGGCTCGCCGACTTCGCCATATCTGCCATCACCCCGATATCATCCAAATCCATGCGTCTTTCCGTTTTCCCGATTTGCCTGCCCCCCACGCTACGCGGACGACGATCAACTAACAAGCCAAATTGACTGTTTGTTGCCGACGGGACAACAGGCATCGCACAACCCCTCTTGCGCAATCTCGATGAAACAGTCAGATTTGCTTATAAGTTTGAATCGCGAAAAAGCCTCGCACCGGGCCGGGGCCATGAGGGAGATACAAAAATGCTACGCTGGACGCTCGCAACGGTATTGGCGCTGAGCCAGACCGTCTGGCCGGTCGCAAGCCTTGCCAGCGATGAAGCGGCCGCCGCGAAGCCCCGGCTGAGCGACGCCGAAGCCGATCGGCGCGCCGCCAAGCTGGTGGATGCCATGACGCTAGAGGAACAGTTGCAGCTGATCCGTCCGCTCGCCGCGACATCCTATCAATTCGCTCCCGGAGCCAACAGCTTCCCCGAAGGCATGCGAACGCCACCGCCGGCGGGCGCGATCAGCTCGGCGGGCTATGTGCCCTCGATCGCGCGGCTCCGCTGGCCGGCGCTGCAGGAATCCGACGGCCCGATCGGCGTTGCCAACATGAAGGGCTGGATTCGGGGGATCGATGACCAGGCGACCAACTTCCCGTCGAGCATCGCCTGGGCGGCAAGCTTCGACCCGACGCTGGCGCACCGTGTCGGCGCGGTCATCGGGCAGGAAGCGCACGCCAAGGGCTTCAACGTCATGCTTGCCGGCGGGGTCAATCTCTCACGCGACCCGCGTGGGGGCCGCAACTTCGAATATGTGGGCGAGGACCCGCTTCTCGCTGGCCGCATCGCAGGCGCTACGGTCGCAGGCATCCAGAGCCGAAACATCGTATCGACGATCAAGCATTATGCACTCAACGACCAGGAAAGCGGCCGCGGCGTTCTGGATGCGCGCATTTCGGAAGCAGGCGCGCGCGAATCCGATCTTCTCGCATTCGAAATTGCCGTGGCGGCAGGCAAGCCCGGCTCGGTCATGTGTTCCTATAACCGCGTCAACGGCGACCATGCCTGCGAGAACGACTGGTTGCTGAACAACGTGCTGAAGAAGGATTGGGGATTTCGCGGCTGGGTGATGTCCGACTGGGGCGGCGTTCATAATATGCGCAAAGCCGTTGCCGCCGGGCTCGATCAGCAATCGCCGCAGGGCAAAGATCTGTTCGCCAGCCTCGCCGACGCCGTCAAAAGCGGCGCGGTGCCGCGCGAGCGCATCCGCGATATGGCGTTCCGCATCGTCCGGTCGATGATCGCCGTGGGCGCGATCGACAACCCGGCGCGCGCCGGCGGGCCGATCGATCGCGACGCGCATCTCGCGGTCGCCCAGGCCCAGGCCGAGGCGGGCGCAGTCCTCCTCAAGAATGAGGGTGTCCTGCCGCTCGAGGGCGTGCGCCGCGTCGCGGTCATCGGCGGCTTTGCCGACATCGGCGTGCTGGTGGGGGGCGGCGGGTCGATGGTGAATCCCTATGGCGGCATCGTCAACGAGGAGAACCGGATCGGCATGGCGTCGCTTGGCAAGTGGGCGTTCGTACCCTCCTCGCCGCTCGCGGCGCTGAGAGCGCTGCGCCCCGATCTCGACATCACCTTCGATGATGGAACCGACCCGGCCCGCGCGGCCGCGGCCGCGGCAAAGGCCGAGGTCGCGATCGTCTTCGCGCTCAAGCAGGAAACAGAGAATTTCGATTCGGCGGACCTGTCCCTGCCGCGCGGCCAGGACACCCTCATCGCCGCGGTCGCGGCCGCCAACTCCCGAACGGCGGTCATTCTCGAAACGGGCAATCCCGTATCGATGCCATGGCTCGGGTCGGTCAGCGCCGTGCTGCAGGCCTGGTATCCGGGTCAGCGCGGCGGCGAGGCCATCGCCGCGATTCTCAGCGGAAAGATATCACCATCGGGCCGCCTGCCGATCAGCTTCCCGCAGGCGGTCGCCCAGTTGCCGCGCCCGAAACTCGACGGTTATGATCCCAAGGCAACGCTCTTTTCTCCGCCTCCCGCTCCTTTCCCGGTCGATTATCACGAAGGCAGCGACGTCGGATATCGCTGGTTCGAACGGACACGCGCCGAGCCGCTTTTTCCGTTCGGTTTCGGCCTGAGCTATACGCGGTTCGAGCATAGCGACCTCAAGGTGAAGGGCGGCAAGCAGCTCATGGTGAGCTTCACAGTGACCAACGTCGGCAAGCGCGAAGGAACCGATGTTCCGCAGCTTTATGTCGCTCCCCCGGGACGCACCCATCGTCTCGCGGGGTGGGAGAGGGTCACGTTGAAGGCGGGTGAAAGCCGGCGCGTGACAGTCAAGGCGGATCCGCGGATCCTCGCATCCTGGGATGCGGCCGGCTGGCGCCGCGTGGGCGGCACCTATGATGTCCGCGTCGCAGCCTCGGCCAAGCTTGACGGCCTTCAGGCGAGCGTCCCGCTCGCGGCTGGCGGCCGCTAGCCGGCCGGCCACGGCGCTCGCTTCAACGGAGAATAAGATATGCTGCGTTCAGTCCTTCCCCTCGTCGCGATCGCCCTGGCCTTCCCGGGCTCTGCGGCGGCGCATTCGGGGCAGCCCGAGGTCAAGATCGCGAGCGGCCGCGTCGCAGGGACGTCGGACGGCGACGTGGTCAGCTTCAAGGGCCTTCCTTATGCGGCGCCTCCGGTCGGAGACCTGCGCTGGAGAGCGCCAAAAAAGGCCGAACGCTGGAGCGGCACGAGGAAAGCGGATACATATGGAGCGATCTGCCAGCAAATCCATCAGCCGAAAGACAATGGTGTCGGTCCGCTGCCGATGAGCGAGGATTGTCTCACGCTCAATGTCTTCGCGCCGGTCGCGGCGAAGAAAGCGCCGGTCATGGTGTGGATCCATGGCGGCGGCTATGTGAATGGTTCGGGGACGGCGGCGCTGTACGACGGCTCCGCCCTCGCCCGCGAGGGCGTCGTCGTCGTGACGCTCAACTATCGTCTCGGGCGGTTCGGCTTCTTTGCGCATCCGGCGCTGACCGCGGACGCGGACGGCGAGGCGGTCGGCAATTACGGGCTGATGGATATGATCGCGGCCCTGAAATGGGTCCGCGATAATGCCGCGCGCTTCGGCGGCGACCCGAGGCAGGTCACCATATTCGGCGAATCGGCGGGGGGCGCGGCCGTCAACGCGCTCATGACGTCGCCGGCAGCGCGCGGACTCTTCGTCCGTGGCATCGTGCAATCCGGCCTGGGCCGCGAGACGGTGCTTTCGCTCGCCGAGGCTGAAAGCGCGGGCGACGCCTTTGCCGCCAACGTCGGTGCGCGGGATGCAACGGCCGACACATTGCGCGGGCTGAGCGCGGAGGCGATACTGAAGGGAGGCGACCCGCAGATATTCACCGGCGGCGGACCGATGGTCGACGGGACGATCCTGACCCGCGCACCGATCGACAGCTTCCGGCGCGGCGAACAGGCGCGAATTCCCTATGTCATCGGCTGGAACAGCCTCGAATTCCCCGTTCCCGCGGCCGCTCTTTCCAGCGCAAATCCCTTGAGTTCGGCCATTCCCACGGGCCTCCTCGCGCGCGCCGAGCCCGCTTATCCCGACAAGGACAGCTACAGTCTCAATTTTCTCAGCGACATGTTGTTCGTCGAACCGGCAATAGCGCTCGCACGGCTCCATGCACGGCAAGGCAATCCCACCTTTGTCTATCAATTCTCGATCGTTCCGAAAGCCGCGCAAAGCATGCTGAAGGGCGCCGTCCACGCGTCGGATCGCGAATATGTCTTTCAGACGCTCGGCGCTTCCAACTGGCCGACCGACGCGAACGATGCCGCGCAGGCGCGCACGATCAGCAGCTATTGGGCTGGCTTCGCGACCACCGGCAATCCGAACGGTGGCGCGCGTCCGCCCTGGCCGCGTTTCGATCCGGCACAGGCACGGCTAATCGATTTCACCGGGGCGGGCCCGATGGCCGCCGACATACCGCGCGCAGCTGCCATAGAGATGATCGCTACGGCGCATGATGCGCCGGGCGAGCCTGTGACCGCGGTTGGGGAGAAGCAGGATTAGCCGCCGCGGGTACTAACTTACAGTCACGATTGACCATAATATCGGCCTTGAGTAGAGCCGCTGTAACCGCCTCGCGCGAGGCATGAGAGGATGCTGGAATGATTGAGAATCTCGACCGCCGGACCATGTTGCTCGGCGCTTCGGCCGCGACCCTGGCGGCGGCGCATGCCGCGAAAGCGAAAATGCCGGCGCGACCCGCGCGGCCGCGCTTCCTCTGGGGAACGGCGGGCGCGGCCTACCAGATCGAAGGCAACAATGTCGGGAGCGACATCTGGCTGCTCGAGCATCTCAAGCCCACCCTGTTCAAGGAAGTGTCGGGCGACGCTGCCGATACCTATCATCGCTATGGCGAAGACATCGCGCTGGCCGCCTCCTTCGGCTACAATGCCCACCGCTTCTCGATCGAGTGGTCGCGGATCGAGCCCGAACCCGGCCAATTTTCGCTCGCCGCGATCGCTTATTATCGCCGTGTCATCGAGGCGATCCGCAAGCAGGGCATGACTCCGGTAGTGGTCTACAACCATTTCACCGTGCCGCGCTGGTTTGCCTCGGCCGGTGGCTTCACCAACCCGGCCGGTGTCGAACCTTTCGTGCGCTACTGCCGCTTCGTGACCGAGCAGCTCGGAGATCTGTTCGATATCGCGATCACGCAAAACGAACCCAATCTGTGGGCTCAGCTTGCCTGGTCGCCAACCTATCCGCGACTAAGAGCTGCATTCGACGCGGCCAACAAGGCCGCGGCGAAGGCCGAGGGATCGGACATCTTCGCCTCCCCGACCCTGTCCGACTGGAAGGTGCAGCAGCCGGTCATGATCGAGGCGCACAACCGCGCCCGCGAAGCGATCCGGCAAGCCTCGGGCGGCCGGATCGACGTCGGCTTCACCCTGTCGCTCCCCGACGACCGGGCACCGCCGAGCGGCGCGAGCGGCGTCGAGCGCAAGCGCGCGGATTATGTCTATCCCTGGCTGGCGGCAGACTATGATTTCGTCGGCGTTCAGAACTATACCTATAATCTGGTCGGACCCACCACCGACCTGCCATATCCCGAGGGCGTCGAGCTGACGCAGAACGGCTATCCGCTGGCGCCCGAAACGCTGGGCAATGTGATCAGGATGGTCGCCAGCCGCACGAAGAAGCCGATTATCGTCACCGAACATGGCTGCTCGACCGAGGACGACAGCCGGCGCGTCTACATGATCGAAAATGCGCTGAAGGGCGTGTTCGACTGCCTGCGCGAGGGCATTGACGTGCGCGGCTATCTCCACTGGTCACTGCTCGACAATTATGAATGGTTCTACGGCTACACGCCCAAGTTCGGGCTCGTGTCGGTCGACCGGAAGACCTTCAAGCGCACGCCGAAGCCCAGCGCCGCCTTCCTCGGCAAGATCGCCCGCAAGGGCCTTCCGGCGGACATTCGCAAGAGCTGAGCGGTGCGGACATCCTCGCACCGGGAAAGCAAGGCAGCCGGTCGTTGGCCGGTGCCTGCGCGTACCGGCGCCTGTTCAGGTCCGGGCAATCTTTTTACAGTCAAAGATGACTGCAAATTAACCCGACAGGAGAGAAACAAATGAAACGCCTGATGTTTCCTGCCATCGCCCTTTGCCTCGCCGTCGGAGCGGCAAGCCAGATGTCGGTTCCGGTCCGGGCGGCGCCGCAGGCCGATGCCGCGCGCGGCGCGACCCTGTATCAGCAGCGCTGCGCGATGTGTCACACGCGCAGCGGCAAGGGCGGCAAGATCGGCCCCGACCTGACGGCCGTCATCGGACGCAAGGCCGGAAGCACGACCTACGCCTATTCCTCCGCGATGAAGGCATCGAAAACGGTCTGGAATGCCGCGACGCTCGACAAATATCTCGCCGCTCCCACGAAAATGATCCCGGGGACGAAGATGGTCATTTCGGTGAGCAAGCCCGAGGATCGCGCGGCGATCGTGCGCTATCTCGCCGCGGGAAAATAGGCGCTTAGACCGCGCCAATAAATGAATGAAAAAACGGCGGCATCTCCCTCGAAAACGGGAAGATGCCGCCAGTTTTGACCGGCGAGAGGACACCGGAAAGACATCAGGTGGCAAGCGTTGGCCCGTGTCGGCCGCGCATCGACGGCGCCGCGTTACGGCCCTGCCCCCGCTGCGCGCGCGCTCAAGATCGTCGACCCGAAGGCGGGTAGTTCGATCGCGCCATCCGGCGTGCCGAACGTCCGCGGCTCGTCTGTCGTGTTCTGAAGGAATGTGAGGACGGTTCCGGGTCCGCTGCGCGTCGTGACCTCGACCCCGGCGGGCAGGGTCATGGGCGGCCGCACGCCGGCCTCGGCGAACAGGGGCTCGAAGAGCCGTGCCACCAGCGGGTGCGTGAGATAGGTCCCGACGTATATGACCGACCCGGCCCCCAGCCAGCGGCGGGTGATCGCGGGCTCGCCCGCCAGAAAGCGCGCATTCCAGCGCGCCAGCACTTCGACTCCGGCGGCGGGCTCCAAAATCTCGTAGCCGTGCTGGGCCTGAACCGGTTCGCCGCCAAAATCGACGAATTGCTCGCGCCGCGCCGATTCCGCCATGCGCCCGCTTCGCAGGGTCTCGACCTGGAAGACGGCGCCCGAGAGCACCGATGCTGCACCGAGCGCCGGAAGCCGGCCGAATTCGGCAACGCGCACCCCGCAGAGCTCGGCAAGCGGCCCGGGCGGGGTCTCGGTCGACACATGATTGTTCGCGGTGCGTGTCGCGGTGCGCGCGCCAACCACGAGGATGCCGCCCGCTTCGACGAAGCGCGACAGCGACGCGCTCCACCGCTCGTCCCAGATCGCGAGATGCGGCACGAAAGCGATCTTGACTTTCGACAGGTCGTCGCCGGGCGCCGCGAAGCCGCAGCGAATATTGCGCATGTAGCAATGATGATGGAGCGGCAAGGCCAGTTCGGCGAGGCTTGGGAGACCGAGCGAAAAGGTCGATTGCGCGATTTCATTGTCCCAGTCGGCGCCGAGGATCGCGACATCGATATCGACGCTGGTCCCGATCACCTCGTCGCGTACCGCCTTGAGCTGCGAAATCGTCTGCTTGAGTTCGGCGTAGCGGCGGCGCGGCACGCGGTCATGGTCGAGCGCGCCCATCCAATAGGCTTCGGACCCGTATCGGGCGCTCGTCCAGCGAAACCAGATCAGGCCGTCGGCACCGCGCGCGACCGACGAGAAGGCAAAGCGGTTGAGTTCGCCCGGCTCGAGGGCCGGGATGGCAAAGGCCGGGTGCGCCCCGGCGCCCAGTTGGAGTTCGGGGACGATGAAATTGCCGGCCCAGCCGCGGAAGCTGTCGAGTTGCATCGCCTGCGCATAGCCGAGGCCCATCTTCATGAACTCGTCGCGAAGTCCCGGATAGAGGTCGGTCCCGAGAAAATCGAGACCGGAACCGAAATCGCGCAGGTCGATGTCGTTGAGCCGGCCGATATTGTGAAAGACGAACCAGCCCGGGTTCGTCTCGCGCAGAATCGCGACCTGCTCGGACTGAAAATCGCGGGTCATGTCGGCGAGGAAACGGCGATAGTCGAGAAGGTGCGACGGGTCGGCCGAGGCCGGCCGATTGCTCACCGGCGTCTCGACCTGCGCGAACGCGTCATATTGGCGATTCCAGAAGACCGTCCCCCACGCCTCGTTCAGCGCTTCGATGCTGCCGTATCGCGCGACAAGCCAGCCCCGGAAGGCGTCCTGCGCCACCGCCGAATGACTTTCGGAAAAATGGGTGTTGAGCTCATTGTCGGTCTGCCAGCCGATGACGTGCGGATTGTCCCGATAATGCTCGGCGAGGGCGCGGGTAATGCGCCGGCTATAGTCACGAAACTGCGGGTGCATGATATCGACATGCTGGCGCGACCCATGCCGCTGCGCGACGCCGGCCTGATCGACGCGCAGCATGTCGGGATGGCGATATGTCAGCCAGCGCGGCGGGGTGGCGGTCGGGGTGCAGAAGATGGTGTCGATCCCCCGGCTCGCCAGCTCCGCGATCGCCTCGTCGAAGAGGCTGAAATCATAGCGGCCTTCTTCGGGTTCGATGACGCTCCAGGCGAATTCCCCCATGCGGACAGTCTCAATCCCCGCTTCGGCCATCAGCGCGGCGTCGGCCGCCAGATGCTCGCGCGGTTCCTGTTCGGGAAAATGGCAAATGCCGAGAAGAAAGCGCGGACGCGAAAGCGGACGCCATGGGATCGATGGGTGGGTCACTACGGGGTTCCGGGAAGAGAGGGAGACATAAGACCGTCGCGGCGGCAGCCCGAAGGCGCGAGCCCCATGGTCCACGCGATACCTTGTTCGATCAGCCGCACATTGTTGGGATCGCGATAATTTTCCGGCCGGTGTCCGATGGCGGAATAGAAGGAGCGGCCGCGACCGACGCAGCGGATCCAGGCGATCGGATGATCGCCCATGCTGAGATCGCGGCCCCCGGAAACCGGCTTGTAGCTCGTCTCGTCAAGGCTGAGCAGGACGCGCGTGCGCGGCCCGCGCGGGCTCTTTGCGAAGCTGTACCATTCCTCGACGGGTGCCCAGTCGCGGGCAATGCCGGCGGTCAGGGGATCCGCGGGATTTTCGACGATGATCCGGCCCTTCTGATGTGCGTCGGGATGACCGATGAAGCGCGCGCCGATCAGCTCGTCGGCATACCAGTCCCACAGATAGATCGGGTCACCGCCCGAGCCATGGATGGCGGCGAAGCCCCCGCCCCGCTCGACGAAGCGGCGAAGCGCCGCGCGCTGGCCAAGGGTCAGCATGTCGCCGCTGACATTGTTCCAGAGAATGGCGCGGAAACGCGAGAGGTTGCGCGGCGTAAAGTCGCCGGCGCTGCTCGAGAAGACGAAAGTCCAGCCGCGTCGTTCCCCGATCGCCTGAAGCGCCTCGGTGGCGGCGAGAATCGAAGGCCCGTCGCGAAAGCCGTTGCTGCGGTCGAAAATCAGGACCGCCGGCGCGCCTGCCGGGACGGCGAGCGCATCCGCCTTGTCCGCCTCGTAGCGCGCACAGCGCGCGATGCTGTCCTCGGGCCGGATCGGCAAAACGGCGAGTCGCTTTTCGAGATCCGCGACCATCTTCTCATCGAGCGGAAGGGTCCGGGCCATGACCCTGAGCGAGAGAATCGATGCAAAGCTGGGCGGTGTCGTTCGCAGTGCGATGGGCGGCATCTTCGCAAAAACGCCCGCCGATTCGACGATGGCCTTCGCTCTCTCGTCAAGGAGGAGATCGATGACAGGCGTATCGGCCGAATAGGCCGTGCGCGCGAGCGGGCAATCGCGAACCCCACCGGTCGCCGCGTTCGCGCCTCCCGTAACGGAGACGCCGAGCGCCAGGGCAAGGCCCGCGAAGGCGCGCAAGCGGCGGGCCGGGGACGATGATGCGTTCATGGAACGGCCACCGGGTCCGGGACCACGCGCGCACGGCGACGCTCGATGATCCGCACGATGCGGCGATGGGTATCGCCCGAGAGCGGATAGAACCAGATGACGGCGACGCTTGCGGCGAAGAGAAGGAGCGGGCCGGTGCCGTAGAGCAGGACAATCCCGTGGAGCGTCTCGGGCGACTGCGGACGGTTGGGCACATAGCCGATCCAGCCCATGATCAGCCCGATGAAACCGGTACCGATCCCCAGCGCGACTTTCTGCGAGAATGCGATGAGGCCGAAGACCGCCCCCTCGGCGCGCGTACCGGTCTTCCACTCGCCATATTCGACGGTGTCGGGGAGCATCGACCAGAAGGTCAGGATGAACGCAGAATTGCCGATCCCGATCATCACCAGCGGCAGCCAGAGCGCCGCGCCGCCGCGCGGTGCGAGCGCAAGAATGATAAGATAGGCGAGCATGTTGAGCCCGGCGCCAGCGAGCCAGACGAAGCGTTTGCTGCGCCGCCGCGCCACGATCATCCAGGGGATCATCGCCAACGCCGATGCCCCGAGCGAGACGACGAGACCGAGCGTCACGAACGCCTCCGAGCCGACCCAATATTTGAGATAATAGATGAGCGCCTTGCCCGACATGGTGTAGCCCGTCGCGCCCGCCGCCGTTGCCGCGAAGAGAAGCAGGAAGGCGCGGTTGGCCCGCAAGGTCGCGATCATGTCCTTGAGGCTCGGATGATCGCCGGTCGCCGCGGTGACATCCTCGCGCGTTGTCGCGAAGGTCAGCAGCAGGATCGCCGCGGCGAGCGCCGAATAGAGGATGCTGACGAAGAAAAAGCCCGTTTGACCGCCGCCCAATGCCTTGGCCAGCGGCAGGGTGAGCGACGCGAGCAGGAGACCGCATGTGATCGCAAAGAGCATGCGCGCCGCCGCGAGTTGCCCCCGCGCGTCGCTGTCCTGCGTCATCTGCGCCGAAAGCGCGATATAGGGGATGTTCACGAAGGTGAAGACGGTGCGGTAGACGAGGTGCGTCGCGAAACAATAAGCGACAAGCGCGCCGCCAGTGAGACCGAGCGGCAGGAACATCGCGGCGACCGACAGCGCGAGCGGGACCGATCCGAACAGGAGATAGGGGCGATAGCGGCCCCAGCGCGAGCGCGTCCGGTTCGCGATCATCCCGATGACGGGATCGGTGATCCCTTCCCAGATCAGCGCGACCATGATGATGAGGCCGGCGGTCCCGGCCGGGATCTCGAGCACGTCGGTGTAGAAATAGAGGAGGAAGAGCGACGCGAAGGTGAAGCTCAGGTTGAACGCGAAATCGCCGGCGCCGTAGCCGATGATCCGGCCCATCCCGAGGCGACCCGACACTTGCGCGGTCGTGGCTGCGGCGGTCATGTCCGGTGCCCGATCTGACCGTTCGCACGGTCCCTGTGCAGCGCGCCCGCGCCCGAATGTTGCGCCACTTGTCATCTCCCGAACCTGTCAACAAACAGGATTATCTGACTGTTTTTGACTCTGCCGCAGATTCTGTCAAGCGGCTTTGGCAAGCTAGCCCTCGTAGGTCGCGCGGCCGCCGGATGTGTCGAAGGTCGCCGCGGTCGAGAAGCTGCATTCGTCAGAGAGCAGGAAACAGATCATCGCGGTCGTCTCCTCGGTCCGGCGATCCGAATGGCCATCAGTGATTGTCCCGCGGGACACCGAAGATGGTGCTGATACGCTGGAAGGCTTCGGCCCCTTCCAATATCGCGCCTTCGCTAAGATGTCCGACCGACGCGCGCTGAAGCGCCTGCCAGGGCGTTTGCGAGGGCGGATAGCGATATCCCCTGTCCGCATCGAGCTCCGCGCGTCTCATGGCAATTTCTTCAACCGGAAGCAGGAGATCGACGCGCCCCTTGGCGAGGTCGATCCGCACGCGATCGCCGGTACGCAGCAGCGCCAGATTGCCGCCTGCCGCCGCTTCGGGTGATGCGTTGAGAATCGAGGGCGAGCCCGACGTCCCCGATTGCCGCCCGTCTCCGATGCAGGGCATCGACCGCACACCGGCGCGGATGAGCCGGGCTGGCGGCTGCATGTTCACGACTTCGGCCGCACCGGGAAAACCGATGGGACCCGCGCCCCGCATCACCAAGATATCGTCGGCCGTTATGTCGAGCGCCGGATCGTCGATGCGCGCGTGATAGTCTTCGGGCCCGTCGAACACGAAGGCACGGCCCTCGAACGCTTCGGGATCGGCCGGATTGGACAAATAGCGCTCGCGATACTCCTCGGAGATCACGCTTGTCTTCATGATCGCCGCATCGAACAGATTGCCGGTGAGGACGAGGAAGCCGGCGCGCGCCTTCAGCGGCTCGCCGAACGGCCGGATGACCTCCGGCAAGATCGTTTCGGCGCCGCGGCAATTGTCGCCGATCGTCCGGCCGTTGGCGGTCAAGGCATCCTCGCGAATGAGCCCGGCGCCCATCAGCTGGGCGACCACGGCCGGGACGCCGCCCGCGTGGTGGAAATCCTCGCCGAGATATTCGCCGGCGGGCTGGAGATTGACGAGCAGGGGCACGTCGAGGCCGACGCGCTGCCAGTCCTCGAGCGGCAGATCGACGCCCGCGTGCCGCGCGATTGCAGCGAGATGTACGGGCGCGTTGCTCGATCCGCCGAGCGCCGAGTTCACCACGATCGCATTGTGAAAGGCATCGCGCGTCAGGATGCGCGATGGCCGCAAATCCTCGCGCACCATGTCGACGATGCGCAGGCCGGTGCGATAAGCCATCTGGCCACGTTCGCGATAGGGCGCCGGGATCGCGGCCGAGCCCGGGAGCTGCATGCCGAGCACCTCGGCGAGAGAATTCATCGTCGTCGCGGTGCCCATCGTATTGCAATAGCCGGGCGATGGCGCCGAGCTCGCGACGAGATCGAGAAACTCGGCATAGTCGATTTCGCCAGCCGCCATGCGCTGACGCGCTTCCCAGACGATCGTCCCCGAGCCGGTCCGGCGGCCGCGGTGCCAGCCGTTGAGCATTGGCCCGACCGAGAAGGCAATGGCAGGAACATCGACCGTCGCCGCTGCCATCAGCAGCGCAGGCGTCGTCTTGTCACAGCCGATCGTTAGCACCACGCCGTCGAGCGGATAGCCGTAGAGGCTCTCGACCAGCGACAGATAGGCAAGGTTGCGGTCGAGCCCTGCCGTCGGGCGCTTGCCTGTTTCCTGGATCGGGTGGACCGGAAATTCAATGGCGACGCCGCCCGCTTCGCGGATTCCCTCACGGATGCGCTTCGCCAGTTCGACATGCTGGCGGTTGCATGGTGCAAGATCGCTGCCGGTCTGCGCGATGCCGATGATCGGCTTGCCCGACTGCAGTTCCTCGCGAGTCAGGCCGTAGCTCAGATACCAGCCAAGATAGAGCGCAGTCATGTCCGGGTTCGCGGGATTGTCGAACCAGGCTCGCGACCGCAGGCGCTGCTCTTTTGTCACTGGAAATCTCCCCTCGCGCACGCCAATTGCCGTCGCGCCTTTTCTTGCTGACCGCCTATTCCGATCGAGCGAATTTGCAAGCATGATTGACTGCATTTTTCGAAGTAGATCGGACGAGTTCCGACCATATCGAACCGAATCCGAAGATGCCCAAGGCGCGCAAATAAGACAACTAAAAAACAATCCAGCATGTTTATATCTTGCGAAGCTCATACTGCGGTGCCATCCTCGCCGTCGGCTTCCGAGCCGAAAGCAACATGGGAGAAACAGGATGCTGAAAGCGTTCATTGCCGCTGCCCTGGCGGCCACCCTAACCGTGCCTGCCGCTGCGCAGGTTCCAGCCTATACGACCAAAGGGCCGATCGAGGCCAAGTATCAGGCCCTCGGACCATGGGCCGTCACCAAGACCGTCTCGGCGGTCGCCTGTGACACCGAGAACAGATTGTGCGACATCTGGTACCCGACAAATCTTGGCACCAACCCGATCAAGGGATTGGCAAGCGGCTTCAAGCACCCCGTGGTGAGTTGGGCAAATGGCTCGGGCCAGACGCCGGTGGTTTACGAATATTATCTCAAGCATCTGGCGTCGTGGGGATTCGTCGTTGTCGCGTCACGCGACGACGGCACCGGGAACGGCAAGACGACGGCCGACGCGGCCCAATATATCATCAACCAGGGAAACAGCGCGTCGAGCATCTTCTACAACAAGATCGACACCACCAATTTTGCCGCAGCGGGTCACTCGCAGGGCGGCGCTTCGGTTACCAACCTCCACGCGCGCAAGAGCCCTCTGTTCAAGACCTACGTCGGCTTCCACACCGCGCCCTGGTTCTTCTCGCTTCTGTGCTGCAACGTCATTCCGGGCACCTACAACGGCTCCGGCGTGACCAAGTCGATCTTCCAGTGGAGCAGCACGCCAGACAGCGGCACACCCGACTGGTATAATCCCGTGCCTGCCCCGGCTCTCAAGGCCTATGCGCTCCTCAAATATGCCAATCACGGCGACGTGGGGAGCGGCGCGACTCCCAATTGCCCCAACTCGGGCTGCGCGCAGGGCGCCTATCCCTATCTCGGCTACTCGACGGCCTGGCTGATGTGGCAACTGCAGGGTGCCACCGATGGCGGCAATGCCTTCAAGCAGGGCGGCGAATTCTTCCTGCCCAACGTCAACTGGACAATGAATCTCTCCAACGTGCCCTGACACCGAGGCGCCTCCTCCCGCCGCGACGTCGCAGCGGGAGGGTCGCCGGGCCGGCGAAGGAGATATAGGAGATGGAACAGATGGAAACGGGCCAGCCGCCCCGGATGCTTGCGCGCATCCTTGTCATCGCATCGCTCGTAGCGGCAGCGATGCTGCTGATCGCGCTATTCTACGCGCGCACAACACCGTCGGCCGAGCCGCAGCGCGACCATTGGGCAGTAACCCTCCCGACGACGCCGGCGGGCGCCGCAGCGGCGAACGCGCCGTCAGGCACGCGGGCTGCAGAAGCCGCGAGTAAAGGCACCGCTCCCCCCGGGGATATGGCGCACGCGCTCGCGCTTGCACCGACCGCGATCATTCGCGACGTCCAGCTCTTGTCGCGCGATCTTGGCATCCGGTGCGGCGAAGTGTCGAGCGACGGTGGCGTCACCTTCAAGCGCTTCTTCCACATCGACACGATGAAGACCGGGCGGGTCGACGACGGGTCGGAGGATTTTCGTCAACATGCCGCGAACGTATGCACGTCGCGGTCCTGAGACGGGCAGCGGCCCGTGACAATATTTGGGTCGCCGCCACGCCGCCCGTGATCTTATATGGGAGATATCTGAATGACTGACCGAGTTTGCGCCGGCCGGCTTGCCGGCAAGCATTGTTTCGTGACCGCGGCCGGCCAGGGGATCGGACGCAGCATCGCCGAGCGCCTTGCCCGCGAAGGCGCTGACGTCGTGGGCGCCGACATCCGCTTTGCCCACGAACCCGTGCCCGGTGTCCGGCACGTCATTCTCGACGTGACCGATGATCGGGCGGTCGATGCCGCCGCCGCGCAATCCGGCGCGATCGATGTCCTCGTCAACTGCGTCGGCTTCGTGGCCTCGGGTCCACTGCTTGAATCGAGCCTCGAGGATCTTGATCGGAGTTATTCGCTGAATGTCCGCAGCATGGCGAAGATGATCCAGGCCTTTCTTCCGGCGATGATCGATCGCCGGTCGGGGTCGATCGTCAACATCGCTTCGGTCGTTTCGTCGGTCATGGCAGCCCCGAACCGCTTCGCCTATGGCACGACCAAGGCGGCGGTCATCGGGCTCACCATGTCGGTTGCACGCGATTATGTGAAGCAGGGCATCCGCTGCAATTCGATCAGCCCCGGCACCGTCGATACGCCATCGCTTCACGAGCGCTGGGCGGCGACCGGCGACGTCGAGACAGCCCGCGCCGCCTTCATTGCGCGCCAGGCGATGGGAAGGCTGGGCACCGCGGAGGAAGTCGCCGCCGCGGCCGCCTATCTCGCGTCCGACGAAGCGGGATTCGCAACCGGGACCAATCTTGTGATCGACGGAGGGATGAGCCTTTGACCAGCCCACTCGCTATCGTGACCGGGGGAAGCTCGGGCATCGGTCGCCACCTCGTCGAGGCATGCGCCGCCGCGGGCTATGCCGTCGCCTTCAACTATCGCGCGAAGGGAGATGCCGCCGAGGCCTTCGCCACGGCGCTGGCGACGGAGGGTCGCCGGATTCTCGCGCTGCCCTGCGATGTCGGGATCAAGAGCGACGTCGACGATTTTCACGCACGCGCGGTCGCCTGGCATGGCTCCGCGCCGTCGCTGCTCGTGAACAATGCGGGCATCCAGACCTGGTCACCCCTGCTCGACCTCGAAGAAGACCGGTGGGACGATGTGCTTCGCACCAATCTCAAAGGCTGTTTTCTCAATACGCAAGCCGCGGCGCGGCTGATGAAGGAGGCGGGCGGCGGCGCCATCGTCAATCTCGGATCGGGCTGCAACAAGCTCGCCTTCCCGAATCTCGTCGATTACACCGCGTCCAAGGGCGGTATCGAGCAGTTCACCAAGTCGGCTGCGGTTGAGCTCGGCGCGTTCGGGATTCGCGTCAACTGCGTGGCACCGGGGGCGATCGCAACCGAGCGCACCTTCGAGGAAGCGCCGGACTATGAAGCGAGCTGGGCACCGATCACGCCGCTCGGGCGCGTCGGGACACCCTCCGACGTGGCCGACGTCGTCCTGTTTTTCGCAAGCCCCGCGGCGCGCTTCGTAACCGGGCAGACCCTCTGGGTCGATGGCGGCGTCTTCACCCGCGCCGCTTGGCCCTATTGATGCGCCCCGGTCCGGAGGGAAATTTATCATGATGCAAGACGAAGGCCAACGGACGCGCGACCAGAAGTCGGTGACCCGGTCCGCGGCCGCGTCGCTGGTCCACACCGCGCTGGAGCTCGCCGAAGCGGGCGGATTCCAGGCTGCGATCGCGGTGGTCGACGAGGCCGGCGTGCTGCGCGCGTTTCAGCGCACCGATGGTGCCCCCTTTCTTACCGCGGAGATCGCCATCAACAAGGCGTGGACGGCCGCGTCGCTCGGCCATCCCACCCATGTGTGGAACGCGCTCACCGCCAATCCGGGGGTCGCGCCGCTGGCCAATCTCCCCCGCGTGATCGCGGTCGGCGGCGGGTATCCGCTGATTGAAAATGGCAAGGTAGTTGGCGGGTTCGCGATCTCGGGAGGCACAACCCAGCAGGACCAGGACGCAGCCTGCGAAGCAATGCGGCGGCTGGGGTTCGACGTGCCCTGACCTCGGCGCGATTACAGCCTGTTTGGGACATAAGGAGATTGGGATGAACAGTTTGCGAATTGGACTGATCGGTGCCTCGCGCGTCGCGACTTACGCGGTGATCGCGCCGGCGAAGGCACTCGGGGGTATCGAGGTCGTGACCGTTGCGGCGCGCGATCCGGAGCGCGCGAGGGCCTATGCCGAGGAGCATGGGATCCCGCGCTTCAGCGCCGACTATGAGGCGCTGATCTCCGATCCGGAGGTCGACCTGGTCTATATCGCGACACCGCCGCTTTCTCATCCGGATCAGGCGCTGGCTGCGATCGCAAAGGGAAAGCCGGTCCTCGTCGAGAAGCCCTTTGCCATCTCGTCCGCCGAAGCCCGGCGCGTCCTTGCCGCAGCGCGCGCCGCCGGGGTTCCGCTGTTCGAGGCGATGCATTCGCCGCACCATCGCCTCTTCAAGCATGTCCTCAAGTTGATAAACGATGGAACGATCGGTGCCGTGCGCCATATCGAAGCCTCGTTCACGGCGCCGATCGACCCCGAGGATCCGATCCGCTGGAACGGCGAGCTCGGCGGCGGCGCCCTCATGGACCTCGGGGTGTATCCGCTGACATGGGTGCGGCGGATCGCGGGCGAGGATTTCAACGTCTCGGAGGGGCATGTGACCATGCGCCAGGATGTCGACGAAAGTTTCGAGGTCAGGCTCGCCTTCCCCAATGGGACGACTGCGCGGATCGAGGCTTCGATGGCGGCGCCTGTTGCAGCGCGGCTGACCGTCGAAGGCGAGACCGGCCTGATCGCCGTGGTCAATCCCGTGGCGCCCCAGCGCGGCCACCAGCTTGTCGTGCGCGACAGCGCAGGCGAGCGAAGCGAGACGATCGAGGGTCCGAGCAGCTATGAAGAGCAATTGCTGGCAATCCGTGCCTCGCTGCAGGAGGGCGCGGCCTTCCTTTGTCCCGACGATGATTTCGTCAAGTCGATGGAAGCGATCGAACGTGTCCGGGAGAGCTGGCGCTAGCGCCCCGGCCGCCGGCGCGCGGGCTTGGCGCATGACGTCCGCCAAGGGCGGACATCCAGAGGCGAGCCTCACCTGATGCAAGTGCGGCTACGCTCTTCTAGATTGCCATTTTTCGCTCCCTTGCATCCCAGCCGATGGTTGCGCTGCTGCGAGAGGGTCTGGTGCGAGGTCCTGAACTGGGCAGGCTGCCCGTCAGATGAATAGGGTGCGGGGCGGCGCGCCGACCCGCACCGTGAAGCAGAAAATGTCGCCCGCCAGCGGCTGCGCGGCGAGAGCGGCAACACCGAGCCCCTTGCGCGCCGTCGTCGCGTAAGCGGTACGACCATCGGGGCCGCCGAGCGCCACTTTGGTGACATTCGCCACCGGAAACCGGGTCACGTCGGTCAGCGTTCCGCCCGCATCGTAACGGCGCGCGCACCAGCCGCCCCAGAGCCCCACCCAAAGGCCGCCTTCGGCGTCGCAGCAAATGCCGTCGGGATAGCCGTCGTCCGGATCGATCCGGACGAAAGATCGCCCCGCGCCGAGAGCTCCGCCAGCATCCACCGAATATGCGCGGATTTCGCCCGCCAAGGTATCGACCGCGTAGAGCGTCCCGCCGTCCGGCGACAGCGCCGGACCGTTGGTGATTGTCGTCGGCGCAATGCCGCAGTCCGAAACTGTCCCGTCGAAGCGGTAGAAACGTCCGCTCTCGATCCGCTCGGAGTCGTCCATGGTCCCGAACCATATCGAACCATCGGCGCCCAGGGTCGCATCGTTAAGCCGGTTTCCCGGGCGATCGGGTTCGACAGCCGCCATCAGGCGGAACGCGCCATCGTCCGGTGTAAATCGGTAAAGTCCGTCAGCGAGACCAGCGACCAGATAGTCCGGCTTCGCGGGTAGCACCCACCCGATCTTGGCCGGCGCCTGCCAGCTGTTCCTCTCGCGCGTGACGAGGTCGAGGCGATGAATTGCTGGCGCCAGAATATCGACGCACCACAGGCATGACCGTGTGGCATCCCAGACCGGTCCTTCGCCAAGCTCCGCCCGAAGCGCGAAGGCGTGGATCGCCTCACCTGTCGCTACTGTCATGTCCAGAATTTTTCCCTGCTCGTGCCGCCAATGCCGGGATTGAGCGCATTGACCGGATCGAGGCTGCGATAATGATCGTGAAGCGCGGGCGCCGCAGGATAGAGATGCCCGACATTATGCTCGGCGGGGTATTCGCCGCCGCGCGCACGGATCAGTTCGAGGAGCCGATGCTCGAGCGCGACCGGGTCGGCGCCCTTTCGCACGAGATAGTCCTGGTGGAAGACATGACAGAAAAAGTGGCCGTAGTAGAGCTTCCCGACGAGATCGCGCTCGATCTCCTCCGGGAGCGTCTCGAACCAGTCGAGGCTGTTGCGCGGCAGCGCGATATCGAGCGCGACGATATCCTCGATCTCGTCTGGATGAAGCGCTCTATAGCGCACCGCCGCGCCCGCAACGGCAAAGCGGTGGAGCATCGCGCGTTCTGCCTCTTCCGCACTGCATTCGAACATCTCGCCCGACGGGCTCGGGAACATGGCGGTGAACATGCGCTGCGCGAACCCGACGCAGTCCCTCGGCAGCTTGAGGATCAGATGATGCTCATAGGAGTCGCGAAAGGCGCGCATCCGCGGCGGCAGATGGTCGCCCGCCCAGCCGGCCGTCCGTTGGAGTAGGCGGTCGGCAAGCGATGCCGGGAGCCAGCGCAGCCGGCGCGTCCAGCGATCGATCCATGCCTTCACCCGAAAAAGCGTCGGAAGACGCGCCGTACCCAGCCTTGCGATTGCGAGCACCATATCCTTGCCATAGCGATCCGCGAGATCGAAGGCATCGCGATGGATATATTCGCCGGAAATCGGCAGCGACGGCGCATCGAGCAGGAGGCGACGCCGGATGCGCGTAAGCTCGTGGATGTCATTGGTGCCCACGTAGACGACAAGGGGATCGACCTCGCGCGCGAAGCTGTCGACGCGAACCGCGAAAACGATCAGTTTGCCCGCGCTTCCCGACGCCTCGAAGAGCCGGGCGGGATCGGCATTGAAGCGAGCCGGCGTCGGGGCGTCGACCGCGCGAACGATCGAGGCATAATCCTCGGCGGCCGAGGCTGACCGTTCCTCGGGCAGGATGTCGGCGTCGCCAAACCGGCCGGCCTCGAGATTGGCCAGGATCGTCTCCGGCTCCTCGCCCAGCGCAATGCCGAGATGATTGCACAGTTCGAGCTGCCCTTCGCCCGAGACACGCGCGAAGAGCGCATATTCGGTGTAAGCGGGACCCCGCCGGACGAGCGCGCCGCCCGAATTATTGCAGATCCCACCAATGATCGAAGCGCCGATACAGGAGGAGCCGATCACCGAATGGGGTTCTCGGTCAAGCGGCGCCAGCTGCTGTTCGAGCGCGTGCAGCGTGGCGCCGGCAAGGCATATGACCTGCGTTCCGCCGCGGATCGGATACACGCCGGCAATCCGCGCCGTGTTCATCACCACGACCGGGCGGTCGTAAATGCCGTCGGGTGTCGATCCCCCCGTGAGCCCGGTATTGGCCGCTTGCACGATGATAATGCGATCCGCCGCGACACAAGCCTCGGCGATCCGCCACATCTCGACGAGCGTTGCCGGACGGACGGCCGCTTCGACCGGCCCTTCACCGAAGCGATAGCCCCGTGCGAAGGGTTCGGCTGCGCTCCCGGTAAGCACATGCGCGCGTCCGGCGATATCGCGAAGACGCGCGATCAGATCACCGCCCGCGTCCTGGTCAGCGGTCATGATTCCAGGCAATCACCTTATGACGCTGGCGTCCGAGTTTCTCGATCCCAAGCTCGATGACATCGCCCTCCTCGAGCCAGACCTGCGGTTTCATTCCCATGCCGACACCCGGCGGTGTTCCCGTCGTGATGATGTCGCCGGGCAGCAGCACCATGAACTCGCTCACATAACTGACCAGCGCCGCACAATCGAAGATCATCGTGCGGGTATTGCCCGTCTGCATGCGCTTGCCGTTGACGTCGAGCCACATGTCGAGTGCCTGCGGATCGCCGACTTCGTCGGCCGTCACCAGCCATGGGCCCACCGGCCCGAAGGTTTCGCAACCCTTGCCGCGGTCCCAAGTCTGGCCGCGTTCCATCTGGAACTGGCGCTCGGACAGGTCGTCCACGACGAGGAAACCCGCGACATGATCGAGCGCGTCCCCCTCATCGACATAGGATGCGCGCTCGCCGATAACGATGCCGAGTTCGACCTCCCAGTCCATCTTGGTGGCGAGCCGCGGCTTGCGAACATCGTCATCGCAGCCCTGGATGCACGACACGGCCTTGGTGAAGATCACAGGCTCGGGCGGCGCGGCCTGGCCGGTTTCCGCAGCATGATCCGCATAGTTAAGGCCGATCGCGATGAACTGGCGGGTCCCGGCAACGGGGGGCGCATAGCGTACCGGCCCCTCGACGAGAGGCAGGCTCCGCCAGTCGAGGGCGCGCAGCCGGGCAAGCCCGGCGCGCGACAGCGTCTCGCCGTCGATGTCCGCGACGACGCCGCCAAGGTCGCGCAGCTGGCCATCTTCATCGACAAGTCCCGGCCGCTCCTCGCCAACCGCCCCAAATCGCACAAGCTTCATGAAATTATTCTCCAATCCTCAATTCGAGCCGCCCCATGTGAGCAGATCCGATTGCAAATGACCTTTCGCCGTGCCGTCCATCAGTGCGACCGCGCATCGACCGCCACGGCTGCGCCTCGCCCGTCCGGGCATTGCGCCGTTCGCCCTCAGCCGAGGCCCATGAGGCGCCGGTTCACGGCGGGGTCGGGGTCGCTCGCGGCGAAATCGTCGAAGGCATGATCGGTCACCCGAATGATATGATCGCGGATGAAGGGCGCGCCTTCGGCCGCTCCGTCCTCGGGATGCTTGAGCGCACATTCCCATTCGAGAACCGCCCAGCCAGGAAAATCATATTGGGCCATGCGCGAAAAGATGCCGCCGAAATCAACCTGACCATCGCCAAGCGAGCGGAAACGGCCGGGACGGTCCACCCAGGACTGATAGCCGCCATAGACACCGGCGCGCCCCGACGGATTGAATTCCGCGTCCTTCACATGAAAGCATTTGATGCGCTCATGATAGATGTCGATGAACGCGAGATAGTCGAGCTGCTGGAGCAGGAAATGGCTCGGATCATATAGAATATTTGCGCGTGTGTGACCGCCGACGGCATCGAGAAACATCTCGAAGGTGATGCCGTCGTGAAGGTCCTCGCCGGGATGAATCTCATAAGCGACATCGACACCCGCCTCGTCGAACGCATCGAGGATCGGCGTCCAGCGCCGGCCCAGCTCGGCGAACGCGTCTTCGACCAGGCCAGCCGGCCGCTGCGGCCAGGGGTAGAGATAAGGCCAGGCGAACGCGCCGGAAAAAGTGGCATGGGCGTTGAGGCCGAGATTGCGGCTGGCTTTGGCCGCCAGCAGAAGCTGATCGACCGCCCAGCGCTGGCGCGCGGCCGGATTGCCGCGAACCTCGGGGGCCGCGAAGGCGTCGAACTGCGCATCGTAGGCGGGATGCACCGCGACGAGCTGACCTTGCAGATGGGTCGAAATCTCGGTGATCTCGAGACCCTTGTCCGCGAGCATACCCTTGATCTCGTCGCAATAGCCGGTGCTTTCGGCGGCGCGTGCGAGGTCGAAGAGCCGCGCGTCCCAGCTCGGGATCTGAACGCCCTTATAGCCGAGGCCGGCAGACCAGCCCGCAATTGCTTCGAGGCTGTCGAATGGCGCCGTGTCGCCCGCGAATTGCGCGAGAAAGATGCCGGGACCCTTGATCGTGTGCATGGAATCGTCCTTCAAATGTCGAAATCGACCCAGCCGCTCGCGTTGCGGCTGGCTGCTACGGCGGCGCTTACAAAGGCCATGCCGCGCAGCCCGTCATCGATCCCGGGCACCGGGAAACCGGACCCGCCGCGAACCTGCTGTGCAAAATCGCGATAAATGTTCGCGAACGCCTCAAGATAGCCTTCGGGATGACCGCCGGGTAACCGGGTTGCACGGCGGGCGGCATCGCCGACCACCGAACCGGCGCGTATGATCTCGCTGCTGCCATCGAACCGGTGCAGAACAAGATTGGTCTGATCCTCCTGGCGCCAGACGAGCCCGCCTTTGTCGCCGTAGACCCGGATGCGCAGACCATTGAGCTCGCCGGTTTCGATCTGCGAAGCGAGGAGCACGCCCCTCGCGCCATTGTCGAAGCGCAGGAGCACCGCGACATCGTCGTCAAGCTGCCGGCCTGGAACCACGGCGGCCAGATCGGCAAACAGACGCGTCACGCGCAAACTCGTGACAAATTCGGCGAGGTGAAAGGCATGGGTGCCAATATCGCCGATACAGCCGCCCTCACCGGCGCGCGACGGATCAAGGCGCCACTCGGCCTGCTTTCCCTCGGCCTCGCCGGCGAGCCAGCCCTGCGGATATTCGACGACGACCTTGCGGATTGCTCCAAGATCGCCCGCTGCGATGCGTTCGCGCGCCTCGCGCACCATCGGATAGCCCGAATAAGTGTAGGTGATACCGAAAGGCAGCCCCGCGTCGGACACCGCGCCTGCCAGCTCCCGCGCTTCGGCAAGCGTCGCGGTGACGGGCTTGTCGCAGAGCACGGGAAGGCCCGAGGCGAGCGCCGCGCGCGCGGCCGGCAGATGATGATGATTGGGCGATACGATCGCGACAAAATCGATGCCGTCGCTCCGGGCGACTTCTCCCGCCAGCATCGAGGCGACATCGGCATAGGCGCGCTCGGGATCGATGCGATAGGCCTGCCCTGCCTCGCGCGAGCGCCCCGCATCGCTACTGAAGGCGCCGGCAACCAGCTCGATCTCGCGATCGAGCTCGGCGGCAATGCGGTGCACGGGACCGATGAAAGAGCCCGGGCCGCCGCCGATCATTCCCATCCGCAAGCGCCGCATATCAGTTACCCCGGGCATTGGCCGCGCCCCGCATCAGGCGCGAAGCTGCGCAAGAAAGGCGTAGGACTTTGCAGCAGCCTCGATGCGAGGGATCGCAAAGGGCGGTTCCTGTTCATAGTAGAAATGACGTGCGCCCGCCGCATAGGCCGCGGGCAGGACCCGGGCCCAGTCGACAGTGCCCGATCCAACCTCGGTCGGATCGGTGCGCATCGCCGTGTTGGGGACGAGCCCAGCTTTCACATCCTTGACGTGAAGCTGACGAACGCGCCCGCTGTAGCGCTTGAAAAAGGCCAGCGGGTCGACACCGGCGGACACGATCCACCCGACGTCGGCCTCGAAATGAACAAGCGCCGGATCGGTTTCGTCCGCGAGGATTTCCCAAGCCGTTCGCTCGCCGACCTGCATGAATTCGACGCTGTGATTGTGATAGCCGAGCGCGATGCCGTGCGCCTTCAGTGATGCGCCCCTTTCGTTCAGCAACGCCGCAAGGTCGGTCCACATCTTTTCACCGCCTTCCTTGACCGCCCGCGCGAATGCGGTGGCGAGATTCTCGCCGGGCAGGAGCTTGAAGCCCGACGGCATCGGAAACATCGGCACGACCGCCTGGCGCGCGCCGAGCACACCGAGGACATCTGCGAGCCGCTGCGGGTCCGTGCGCACCGAGAGATCGCCGGTCGTGCCGATATGCACCGAGCTGATCGCGACTCCTGCCGCGTCGGCGGCCCGGCGCACGTCGGCCGGCTCACGCCCGAGCAGTCCGGGCATTTCAATATCGCGAAAGCCGATCGCTGCCACTTTCTTCAGCGTCCCTTCAAGATCCTTCTGGGGTTCGTCCCCGAGGGCGTAGAGCTGGATGCCGATCGGAAGGCTCTTGCGATCAAAGAAAGCCCGGGTGTCCGGGCGCGTGACACAGGCAGGCAAAGCCAGCGCTGCGCCAGCGGTGAAAGCGCCGGCCAGCATCGTGCGGCGGTTTAGCGAAGGGTTCATGATGATCTCCAGATGAGGACTTTATCAGGCGCCGGGCGCGACGTCGCCATGGCGCTCGAGAGGGCGAGCCTGTGGCGGGCGAAACGCGACGAGGAGCAGCAGCGCGCCGATGAGCGCGAGGCCCGAGGGAATGAGGAAGAGGGTTCGGAAATCCGTTACCGGGCCCATGGGAGTGTCGATCGTCAGCGTCGACATGAGCCAGGGGAACAGGAAGCTCGCCACGACCATTCCGACGCCAAGGATCAGGAGGTTGAACAATCCCTGGGCGCTCGAACGCACATCCCCGGGGAAGGCCTCGTCGACGAAAATATAGACGGTGGCAAAGAAGAAAGCATAGCAGATGCCGTGGAGCAACTGCACCGCGATGATCGTCGGGATACTGTCCGGCATGAAGGCGAAAACGAGAAAGCGGGCGGCATGCCCAAGGATGCCGATGATCAGAACCGGCCGCCACCCGAGCTTCGCCAGCACGGTGCCGAGGACGAGCATCGTGACGATTTCCGCGACCTGTCCCAGGCTGAGCACCACCATCGAAAGATTGCCGGCGATGCCCACGCGCTGCGTGAGAAACGCGTCGGCCATCACGAAATAGCCATTGTGGACGACGGCATCAATGAAGGTGACGACGAACAGGACGCCGATGAAGGGTGTACGCAGCTGAGCGATCGCGCGGCGCCAGGCGAGCCGGTCGACGCCCTCACCCGACCGCGGCGGCGTGTGCGGCAGGGTCAGCGAATAGGCCGCCATAGCGAAGGAGATGAGTGCAGCGACGATGAAGATCGAACGTATTTCTCCAGCGTCGGCTTCGCTTCCGAGGAGCAGGATGAAGGGCCAGCTCGCCATCACCCAGCCGATCGTCCCGCCCATCCGGACCGAGCCGAACTGGCGCGCCGGATTCGAGAGGTTCGCGAACGCGAGGCTGTTCGAGACCGACAGCGTCGGGACGTAAACGAGGCTGAAGCCGAGATAGAAGAGGAAGAAGGGCAGGAAAGACGTGCTGAAGGCAGTGCCGAGCAGACAGACGCCGCCAATCGCGTGGCTGGCGGCGAGGAAACGCTCGGCAGCAAAGCTGCGGTCAGCGAACTGGTTCGAAAAGAAGATGCCAACGATCGCGGCGATGCCCCAGCTCATGCCGACCAGTCCCTGCTGACCCGGCGTGAAGCCGAGCAAAGCCATATAGGGGAAGATCTTCGGCTGCCAGGCGCCCCAGATCGCGACCTGAAGCACCATCATCAAGAACAGTCGTAACCAGACGCTCATCGCTCACGCTCCCCCAATATTCGAATCCGGTTCCTACCGTTCGGCCCTGCCTAGCGCGTTGCAACTTCCGGGACAATATGCTTGTAAGTATTCCGAAACAGGATTAGGTGACCGGAAAGAAAGGTGGAGAGGATGGATCAACTCAGCCGGCGCGGCATGCTGCGCAACATCATGCTGCTGGCCGGGGTCGCCGCGATCCCGCACGGCGCTGCCAACGCGCTTTTCACCGGACCCGCGTCGCTCCCTCCGGAAACGATGGCCCTGCTCAGCGCCGTCGCCGACACCATCATTCCTGCAACCGACACGCCGGGCGCAGCGGATGCGGGCGTGCCCGAACAGCTTCAGAAAATGCTCGCCAACTGGGCGACGGCGAAGCGCCGCGACGAAATGCTCGGCGCCTTGCAGGCGATCGACACCGCCGCCCGCACCGATGCCGGCTCGGCATTTGTTGCGCTCTCGCCAGCCGATCGGCTGAAGACACTGAGCGGGTTCGACAAGGCCAATGCGTTGAATCCCGGTTATTCGAAGTTCAAGGAACTCGTGATCCAGCTCTATTATTATTCGGAAGCCGGCGCGACCGAGGAGCTTCGCTACGAGCATAATCCGGGCGCCTGGGAGCCTTCGATCCCCGTCACGGCCGACACCCGCAACTATGGCGGGCCCGGGCTCTAATCGACCAGTTTGGAGAAAATCAGTGTTCGACGCCATCGTCATCGGATCGGGAATGAGCGGCGGGATTGCCGCCAAGGAATTGAGCGAGCGCGGCTTGAAGACCCTCGTCCTCGAGCGCGGCCGCAAACTGGAACATGGGGCATCCTACACCGACTCGGTGCTCCCCTGGGAACTCAGCAATGCGAACATGATCCCCGAAGAGGAACTCGCGCGCGACTATCCGATCCAGGGGCGCAGTTACGCGATGAGCGCCGCGACCAAGCAATATTGGGTCAAGGACCCCGAGCATCCCTACAGCACGCCCGAAGACAAGCCGTTCGGCTGGTTTCGCGGCAATCATCTCGGTGGCCGGTCGATCATGTGGGGCCGCCAGACCTACCGCCTGAGCGAAATGGATTTCGAGGCCAACAAGAAGGACGGGCATGGATCGGACTGGCCGATCCGCTACGCCGACATCGCCCCCTGGTATGACCATGTCGAACGCTTCATCGGCGTATCAGGCTCGAAGGAAGGCCTGCCGCAGCTTCCGGACGGCGAATTCCTGCCGCCTTTCGGGCTCAACGATGCAGAAAAGGATTTCGCCGGCAAGGTCGCAGACAAGTTCCCGGGCCGGCGCGTCATTCCCGGGCGCTGCGCGCATCTGTCCGAGGCGCGGCCGCATCATGAGGAGCTCGGACGCTCGCAGTGCCAGGTCCGCTCGCTGTGCGAGCGAGGCTGTACCTTCGGCGCCTATCACTCGAGTCTCAGTTCGTCGCTCCCGGCCGCGATGCGCACGGGCAATTGCACCATCGTCACCGACGCCGTCGTGCACAGCCTCGTCCATGACGCCAAGACCGGCAAGGTAACGGGCGTTCGCGTCATCGATTCAAACACGAAGAAAACGAAGATCTACAAGGCGAAGGTCGTGTTCCTGTGCGCCTCTACGATCCCGACGACACAGATACTGCTCAATTCGAAATCCGAGGCCAACCCGCACGGCCTCGGAAACGCGTCCGACATGCTCGGGCGCAATCTGATGGACCATTTCGGCGTGGGGGCCGCCGGTCTCTATCCCGGACTGGAGAACAGCTTCTATCGTGGCCGCCGCCCCACCGGTTTCTATATTCCGCGTTTCCGCAATGTGACCGAGTCTGGCGACTTCCTGCGCGGCTTCGGCTTCCAGGGCGGCGCTTCGCGCTCGGGCTGGGGTCTGAAATCAAAGCTCGGCGGTCCGAGCATCGTGGGCGCAGAACTCAAGCAACGCCTTCGCAGTCCCGGTTCGTGGCTCGTCTTTTTGAGCGGCTTCGGGGAAATGCTGCCCAACCGCGACAATCGCATCACCCTGCATCCGACCAAGACCGACCAGTGGGGCATTCCGCA
Source organism: Sphingopyxis sp. CCNWLW2 (assembly GCF_037095755.1). Lineage (NCBI taxonomy): Bacteria > Pseudomonadati > Pseudomonadota > Alphaproteobacteria > Sphingomonadales > Sphingopyxidaceae > Sphingopyxis > Sphingopyxis sp. CCNWLW2. Next base: position 2,268,532 of record NZ_JBAWKJ010000001.1, on the reverse strand, counting down.
AGCCCATATCGAATGCGTGCATGGCGAGAACGAGCTCAAGATGGGCAAGCAGATGATTGCCGACGCCAAGGCGATGATCGAAGTCGCAGGCGGACGCGTGGTCATGGGCGGCGCCAAGCTTACCATTCCCGGCGATGCCATCCACGAAATGGGCACCGCCTGCATGGGCAATGACCCGGGAACCTCGGTTCTGAACAAATATAATCAGGTCCATGGCGTCTCGAACCTGTTCGTCACCGACGGCGCGGCCATGGCATCGGGCGGATGCCAGAACCCGTCGCTTACCTATATGGCCCTCAGCGCACGCGCTGCGCACCACGCCACCGAGTTTCTGAAGGCCGGGACGATCTGATTGCCCGACCGGCGCGCGCGCGCCGCGTCCAGCATTGGTCGATCGACTTGCCGGGTGCTCGATCGCACCCGGCGACGATGATGGTCGATCCGCGACGCTATTCGAGACGAGAAGGTTTGCGGTGCCATCTTGCGAGGCGACGGCCTGGGCCATCGCCTCGCAACGATCAAAGAAGGCCGAGCTTTCCGCCTTTGGCTTCAAATTCCCTGAACAACGAAAGCTTGTCAGCATCGAGCAACGGCTCGGCGTCTGCCGGCGCAATCCTCCAGATCGAGGCGGGGTCCAAGCTGGCACGCTGCCATTTCGGGCGCGAGCGCGCGAGCCCCGGATTTCCGCTTCGCATGAACGCGAGCCAGCGATCCTGGATCGCGTCCGAGACTTTCCTGTCCGTCGCGTCGAAGGTCGCATCTGCGAAGTTCAGCGCACCGAAGATGTAGGGCACCTCGGCCGTGTGAAACGCGCCAAATTGTGCCGGATCGGCCCCGCGCAGAACCTGCTCGAAATGATAGGCGTAGACCGGCACGCCTTCGGCGGAACGGCGTTCGGCCCACAGAAGAAGTCCGGCGACGCGGCGATCGCGCGCCAGCCGAGCGCCCGAGCGCGCGGCCTCGGCATCGGTGGCGTGCGGGTACAGCGCCAGCAATCGCTCGGCCACCGCGCCATATCGTTTCTCAACCTCTTGCTTGAATGCAGCAACGGTTTGCGGGCCCTGCGCGGCCGGAGACTCGTCGCGATTGTAACCGATGATGATCGGAACCCTTGTCGCGAGACGCGCAGCGCGGTCCTCCGGACTGATGGGAAGAATCTTGCCATCGACGATCGGCAGCGGAAAGCCGGCGCCCGCCGTCTTGACGAAATCGGAGCCAGGTATGGCCCGAAGGCCAGCGAGATCAGCGACCTTCGCTTTCGCCATGGTCGCAGCGCCCATGCTTTCGGCGAGCGCGTACGGCATTGTCGGTATCCCGAGTTCCGGGCCACTCTGAAGAATGGCGCGGTCGAAGAGGCCATGGGCGAGCGGCGATACGAGCAACGCATTGACGATGCCTGATCCCGCCGATTGGCCAGCGACGGTCACATTGGCCGGATCCCCGCCAAATTGCGCGATATTGGCACGAACCCATCGCAGCGATTCCATCGCGTCGAGAAGGCCCTGATTGCCCGAAACGCCGAGCGGCGAAGCGCGCGAAAGCTCGGGGTGGGCGAAGAAACCGAAGGCGCCGAGCCGGTAATTGATCGTGACCACAACTGCGCCTTTGCGCGCGAGCCCGGCCCCGTCATATGCGGCAATATCGGCACCGCCAGCCTGGAAGCCGCCGCCATGGATGAAGACATAAACGGGCCGCTTGGCCTTGGTCTTTTCGGGGGTCCAGACGTTGAGATAGAGACAGTCTTCCGACCGCTCCCCTGCTGTCAGAAACGAGGCTGTATAGGGTCCGAACGGTTTTCCTTCGTCCTGCTGGCAGGAGGGTGCGAACCGCGTTGCCGCACGCACGCCCGGCCATGGCTTGACCGGCTGCGGCTCGCGCCAGCGCAGGTCCCCGACGGGCGGTTCGGCGTAAGGAACGCCAAGGAACACGCGTACGCCCTCCTTCTTGATGCCCTCGATCGTGCCCGCAGCGATCTTTGCGGTCGGCTGTGCAAGCGCCGGACTTGCGACCATGAGGCCGCCGGCCAGCGATGCGACTAGAAGCAGATTTCGCATTGTCTCAATTCCCCTTGCGCACGCGCGCAGCTTGTTGTCGCCTCGAGCGATCGGCTGTCTTGCCGTTCACCGGCATGTGAAGTTCGCAGCATCGTCGATCGAGCCGCTCCCCTTATATTTGGCTTTCTTCGGCCAGGCGCAGGCGAGGCGGCTCCGCACGACATGGGCGGGCTGGCCGGTCTTCAACGCCACCGGATTGTCATATTTTATGGCAACCAGGGCTTCAGGCGCCGTGCCGGACCCGGCCCATCGGTCCAGAGCTTCCAGATAATCGATCGTGTCAGGGCCGTGGCCGCCGTCGCAATGCGCGACTCCAGGCAGCATGAAGAGGCGCACATGCTCCTCCGCACGGCGCCCGACACTCCTCTGAACAGCGGCATGGTAGCGCAGGCTGTTGCCCGCGGGAATCGCTGCATCGTCCCAACCATGGTACATGAGCAGCTTGCCACCGCGCCCGAAGAAAGGCCGAAGGTCGGGATTGACCGCATCGATGGCCTGGCCCGGAAAACGTCGCGACGCTGCGAAATCCCGGTCGAGATCGAAGTTTTCCGGCGACCATGCGGGATCGCTGTATACCATGTAACGCATCAGGTTGGTCGCCATCCCCGGCCCGCCAGCTTTGGCGCCTGTCAGCCATGCTTCCCACTCATATTCGCTGCCGACGGGCAAACCGGGCATGATTTCGCGTCCCTGACGATCATAGGTGCCGCGGTAGATCGCCTTCACGGTGCCGACTTCCGATTTCGAAAGACAGCTTGCTCCGGCGGCGCCCTTGCATTGAAGCACTGCGGGGTCAAAGCGGCACGCCGCCGGTCGATCAATCAAACCATCCCTCAGGCCATCAAGCCCGTCGCATTTCGCGATGGCGGCCTCATGGACAAGCTTGAGCTTCGGGCCAAGCGTATCGGCGACGGGCGTTGCCCGCGCGAGACGCCCGATCCGTGCAAAGGAGGCCATGAGGCCGGTGAAGTCATTGGCCGGAGCGCCGGCAACAATCGCGTCATAATCGTCCGGATAGCGCTGTGCGAGCATCAGCGCATCGCGTCCGCCGTTCGAGCAACCCTGGAAAAAGGCACGTTTCACAGCCGTTCCATAATAGTCCGCAGACAATGCCTTGCCGAAAATCGCGCCCAGATGGTTGGCCCGGTGGCCAAAGTCGACGATCTTCTCGGGCTGTCCAAGGGCCCAAGTGGGCACGAAAGTCGGATCGTGACCGGCATTGGTGACGACCGCGGCATATCCCTTTCCGACGGGCCCCTTTAGCGAGACGGCCGAGAAGGCAAGCCCCCCTTCGAAGCCCGCGCCGCCGAAGCCGACGAACTTTCCGTTCCAGTTTGTCGGCAGCCAGACCTGCAGCTTGATCTCGGACCCATCGACGGGCGCAATCCGGGCGTGGACCCGGCAGAATTCAGGAACATTCTTGCTACCGAACGGCGGCAGGGCTGACCCCGCAGCAATAAACTCGGTCTTATCGACGGTCGCTCCCGCCACCTGCTTGCCGACGAAGCCGTTACAGCGCGTGGCTCCCTGCGCGGAGGACAGGCTGGCAGGCTCGGCGCTGGGCTGCATGGCCTCCGCCAGGCTCGGGCCGCCCTTATCGGACACCGGTCCAAACAGGGCGAGGGTCGCCGCCCCCATTGCGAGATAAATCTTTCCGGTCATCCCATCCCTCCACCAGTCACCGCTGGCTGCAGTGGCTTTCAGCAGCTTGGCGATATCGCCATATTCAGTCAAGCCTGACCGTATAGTAGATTCTAAATTGCAATCACCTCTGATTGCAATTGACATGAGGAAAGGCGACGATGATAGTCCGGGGAGCAGCCGGGATCGTGACGCACACGGGATCACCGTGGCGACAGGGAGATGGGATCGATGCAGCAGGCCACACACCAAGATCATGCGGCACAGGCAACAGCAACCGCGACGATCTTGAACTTCAAAGCGCCCTCCCTCCCCCCTATGCGCGCGGAGGACGAAACCCCGGGCGCCAAGACGCTGAGGACCGGAATGAGGACGCCGAACCTGCCGCGCGTCAATGGCGTGCTGTTAGGGGCGATCCTCATTCCCGCCGTCATGGCGATCATGGAAGCGATGCGGATTCTCTTTGCCGATTAGGTAATATTCTTGCGGAGATTCCCGGCCGAGAAGACACTGCAACAAAGCATCACGCCACAATTAAAACAAGCATGCTTGACTGTTTTTTGTTGACTCGCATCGTGGCTCGCTCGAAAAGCGCCTCGAAGAAAGCCCGGTGAGCGCGGCGAAAATGGGAAGGATGTCAAGAAAATGGTTCGCGGAACAGCAAGTCTCGTCAGCACGCTCGCTGCAACGACCGCTCTTCTGGCTGTGGTATCGGGTTCGCCCGCCTTCGCTCAGGAGCTCCTGGAAAACGATGCCGCCACGCAGGACGCGCTGGAAGCTGATGGAACGCCCACCGATGAAGAGATTATCGTTACCGGGACGCTGATCCGCGGCATCGCGCCGACGGGGACAAACGTCGTCAGCGTGAACGCGGAAAAGATCGAGGCCACCGGCGCGATCAGCACGGTCGATGTTCTCGCAAAAATTCCTCAGATCTCGAACAGTTTCAACCGGGTTCCGGTATCCTCAACCGGCGACGCCGGGACGACGATCTACAAACCGAATATCCGCAACCTCGCAGCAAGCGGCGCCAACACAACGCTCGTCCTCGTCGATGGCCATCGTCTGGTGGGCGCCGGCGTTCTGTCGTCGGTTCCCGACCCCGACATCGTTCCACCGGGTGTCATCGAGCGGATTGAAATTGTTCCCGACGGCGGTTCATCGATCTACGGCTCCGACGCCATCGGCGGCGTGATCAATATCATCACGCGCAAACAGTTCGACGGCGTAGAAGTATCGGGACGCTATGGTTTCGCCGACAATTATCAGCAGTTCGACATCAACGGGACTGTCGGCAAGAGCTGGGACAGCGGGTCAGCCTATCTATCTTATGTCTATAATGAGAATGACGCGATCTATGGCCGCGACCGCGACTATGTGCGGCAGATCACCCCGACCAACTCCTGTTCCCCGGGCACGATCCTCGTTGGTTCGACGACCTACGCGCTTCCTGGACGTGTTGCCGGCACTGCGAACAGTTGCGACACGAGCGACAATGCTGCGTTCATTCCGGCGCAGAAGCGGCACTCGGTGTTCGCGGGGCTCAACAATGAGCTTAGCGACAATGTCTCTATCGACGTCCGCGCCTTCTACACGCGCCGCGAAACCCATAGTTTCAGCGACCAGTTTCGCGCCTCACGCACGATTACGTCCGCGAACCCCAATTTCATCCCGGCCTTTGCCGGCAACGCCAGCCAGACGATCAACTTCAGCTATGGCCCGGTCGTCGGGCCTAGCAGCCGGAACAGCACGACGCTCAACGAGTGGGGTGTGACCCCCGAGATGACGTTCAAGCTTGGAGGCGACTGGCGCCTGCGCGTGCTCGGCAACTATGGGCGCAGTGTCACCCGGAACATTCAGCCGGCCGTGAATGCGGTCGCGGAAGCGGTGGCTCTTGGCAGCAGTAACTCGGCGACCGCGCTCGATCCCTATGACCTCCCTTCGACCCCCGCGGCGGTTCTCGACTCGATCCTCAATTATGAGGCCTATGGCGAAGCCGAGCAGGACCTGTTCAACACGCGTGCCATTGCCGACGGCTCGCTATTCGACCTGCCGGGCGGCGCGGTGCGCATCGCGTTCGGCGCGGAATATAGCCATGAGGTCTTCAAGCGCATCGCCGGCAATCATGTTCCTGGCGATTTCAGTCCGCTTGCGACGCCGCAGGGAAAGCATGAACGCGACACCAAGTCGCTCTTCGGCGAAATCGCCATCCCCGTGTTCGGAAGCGACAACGGCTTCACCGGCATGCGCTCGCTCACCCTGTCGGCCTCGGGTCGCTACGATGACTACAGCGACGTCGGCAGCACCTTCAATCCGAAGGTCGGCCTGACCTGGAAGCCGGTCGACGGCGTGTCGATCCGAGGCAATTATGGCGAGTCGTTCAATGCGCCAAGCATGCCTGACAAAGTTCCGCAGGTTCAGCTCCAGAATCTTGGCGTGAGCCCCTTCATCCGGCCCGGTGAAGAGCTGGGTCCGGGCGGCATTCCGACCTTGTTCCGCCCGACGATCCTGATCGCCGGCGTCGATCCCGATCTGCGCCCGCAGACGGCCAAGACCTACTCGATCGGCATGGACATCAAACCGGCTTTCGTTCCAGGCCTGAACCTCAGCGCGACCTATTATAATATCGCGCTCAAGGACCAGATCACGATCGCCTTCTCGTCGAACACGGCCGTGCTCTTCTCGCCGGCCTATGCCCGCTTCCTGACCTTCAACCCGACGCAGGCGCAGGTCGATGCCGTCCCCGACACCCTTCCGATCTCGGGCGCGTCGTCGATCGCGGCGCTCTATGCCAACCCGCTTCTGGCTCCCTATCTTCTCTATGACGCGAGGGTTCAGAATGTTGGAGCGGTCGATCAGGACGGCCTCGACTTCAATGCCTCCTATCTCACCCAGACCGGGTTCGGATCGATCAACGCCAATGTCACGGGCACCTACATCCTGAACCGCAAGGTGACCGCGGTCGCCGGGCAGACCCCCATCGACGATCTTGCGGCGAACACCAGCCGCCTCAATCTGTCGGCGACGCTCGGTGCGACCATCGGCGGCTTCAGCGCCAATGCCACCTGGTACCATAGCGCCGGCTTCAAGCTGCAGAATGTCCCGAACCAGACACGTGTGAAAGCGTTCAATGTCGTCGATCTCTTCTTCGCTTATGACGTGCGCGGCGAGGGAGTGTTCAACGACCTCGCCTTCACCCTCAGCGTGAACAATGTGTTCGACCAGGATCCGCCGTTCATCAACTCGGGGACAGGCTACACCAACGGCTCGACCTACGGTCGCCTGGTCCAGTTGGGCGTCCGCAAGAAATTCTGATCGGACCTGCTCCGGATTGCACCGCAGGGCTGCGGCGCACAGCGCCGCAGCCCTTTTTCTGGCCGTTGAGAACGAACCGGGGCAGCGAGCCCGCAGGCTAGGCGGCATGTGCGGCGGCGAAGAGCGCCTTCAGATCCTTCTTCAATATCTTGCCATTGGCGTTGCGCGGCAATGTGTCGGCTGAGAATCGGATCGCGACCGGCACCTTGAACGCCGCGAGCCGAACGCGAACCCAGTCCTGCAGTTCGGCCTCGGTCGCAGTAGCGCCGGGCGCAAGATGGACCACTGCAGCCGGCTCCTCGCCCAGGGTGCGGTGCGGCAGGCCGATGACCGCGCAATCGGTCACCGCCGGATGCGCGTAGAGCGCATTCTCAACCTCGGACGAATAGATATTCTCGCCGCCGCGCAGCACCATGTCCTTCGCGCGATCGACGATGTAGAGGAACCCTTCGGCGTCGAGCCGCGCGAGGTCGCCGGTTCGCACCCAGCCGTTCACGAAGGTCTCGGCAGTGGCATCCGGCTGATGCCAATAGCCCTTCACGATCATCGGGCCGCGTACCCAAAGTTCGCCGACCGTCCCGACAGGGAGCAGGCTCACCCCGTCATCGTCGCGTATTTCCAGATCGGCGACCGGGACCGGCGGGCCCGCGCTCGTCGGCCGGTTCAGATAATCCTCTGACGAATGCGATGTGACCGTCGCCATGGTTTCGGTCATGCCCCAGCCATTTCCGGGCAGCGCGCCGAATTCCTCGTAAATGCGCTTTACCAGTTCGGGTGCCGAAGGGGCGCCGCCATAGGCGATAGCTTCAAGCGACGAGAGATCATATTTCGCGCGGTCGGGATGCTCGATGAGCTGCCATGCGATCGTCGGAACGCCACCCGTAGCATGAACCCGCTCGCGCTCGATGATTTCCATAGCCTGCACCGTGTCCCATTTGCGCATGAAGATGATCGTGTTGCCGGCGACGAGGCTGCCCATGAGCGACGCGGAACAGGCGGTGACATGGAACATCGGGATGACGAGCAGAACCGTGCGCGGCGCGGGCTCAGGTACCGGCTCGCCGCGACGCAGGAAGCTCCGCGCACCGGCGAACCCGCCGGACAGGATATTGGTAACGAGATTGCGGTGCGTCCCTAGTGCTCCCTTTGGATGGCCGGTTGTCCCGCTTGTGTAGAAAATGGTCGCTGGATCGTCGCTCTCGAGGACCACCACTGGCCGGGACGCAACGACGAGTCCCGCCCAGTCGCGCGGATGCCCGATGAGGTCTTCGAGCGCCAGAAAGTTGTCGGCCTTATCCGCCGAGCGCGCGACAATCACATTCTCGATCGCGGGCATCGCACCGATATGTTCGCGAATACGCTCATGCCGTTCGCCATCGACGATCAGCAGTTTGGCACCCGAATCCTGGATGCCATAGGCCAGTTCGGCACCGGTCCACCACGCGTTGAGCGGGACGGCGATCGCGCCGATCGACGCGATCGCGAAGAAGATGACAGGCCATTCGGGAAGATTGCGCATCGCGAACGCGACGCGGTCGCCTTTCGCAATTCCCATGCCGACCAGCGCATGGGCGAGCGCAGCGGTTGCGCGCCAGTTCGCTTCGTAGCTGACGCGCTCGTCTTCGAGGATGGTGAAAACCCGCTCGCCATGCCCACGCGACAGATCGAGAAGCTGACCCAGATCGTGCGGCGCATGCTTCCAGACGCGCGTCATGATGCCGTCGATCTCGACGCTCTCGATCTCGAACTTGCTGCCCGGACCGGTCAGGGCCGCGGTCGCGTCGGCAAGCGACATTGCCGGCCAGGCCGGATCGAGCGGTACGATCGGCTCGCCGGTCGGTTCATGCGCCATCGACATCATCTCCGCTTTTGCCCACGCGGCTCCTGGCGGCGCGAGTCTCCATCCTTACGATCCGATCCCCGGCCGCAAAATGCAACCAGGTTGCAAGGCCCGATCATCCCCGTCCCTGGTGAGAGGCACCCGCAATCATCGAGGCAAGAGCGCCCCCGCACCCGCATCTCCCAACAGGCGGACGCAGGGGCGCCGCTGCAGATCCGCCGGCCGAGAGGGTCGCATTCCAGACCGGCGGATGCTGGACGAGCACCGGGAGGGCCCCCCACCCGAGCAAGGACCGGGCCAGCGCGGCCGGACTAGGCTCGGCCGTATGATTCGTGAACAAAAAACAGTCAAACTTGACTGCAACTTGCAATTTTCCTTCCCAGTGCGGCTTTGTTGCATCACATTGTTTCGCGAGCAACTAACGGGCGCCGGCCGCCCGAAAGAGCCCGAGTTGAATGCGTCGATGCGAACGGCAGCCCACCTTGCATATCCTCTTCCCCGTACGGCCTGTCTTCGCACGCAGCCGACGCCCTCCCCGATCCAAGCCCTCGAAGGGCGCGCACCCGCTACCCCGCTAGACAAGCGACGTTGCATAGAAAATGCCAATCGCGACGAAGGCGGTCGCCGTCTTGATCAACGTGATCACGAAAATATCCTTATAGGCTTCGCGGTGGGTGAGACCGGTTACCGCGAGCAGCGTTATAATCGCGCCATTGTGCGGCAGCGTGTCCATGCCGCCAGACGCCAGCGACGCGATGCGGTGCATGACTTCGAGCGGAATATCGTGCGCTTCCGCCGAGGCGATGAAACGGTCGGCAAAGGCGCCGAGCGTGAGGCTGAGGCCGCCCGACGCCGACCCGGTGATCCCGCAGAGGATGTTGGTGGTGATCGCGGCATTGAGCAGCGGATCTTTGATGGTCGCGAGCGCGGTCGCGATCTGACGAAAACCCGGCAGGGCGGCTATGACCGCGCCGAAACCATATTCGGAGGCGGTATTAAGCGCCGCGAGCAAGGACCCCGCGACGGCGCTCTGCCCCGCACTGGCGAAGCGTCCCCGGATAGCCGTCCAGCCGATGATCAATGTGACCGCAATGCCGAGAAGCAATGCGCCCTCGACGGCCCACAAAGCGGCGTTGGCCTTTACGTCCTGTGAAATCAGCATCGAAGCGGGCGAGGCGGGATCGAGATGCGCGGTCGCCGTCGGCCCATAGGCTTCCGGCAGGACCGAGAGAATGAGGCGATTGCCAAGACCCACGATCAGGAGCGGCAGGAGAGCGAGCCACAAGGGCATGCCCGAGGCCTCCTCGACCTGCTCGGGCTCGTTGCGATGCTCCGTGCCATAGCCTTCGCCGCGGGCGAGCGCGCGGCGCCGCTGCCATTCGAGATAGGCGAGGCAGCAACCGAAGGTGAAGGCGGCGGCGAGCAGGCTCAGATAGGGTGCGGCATAGGCGTCGGTGCGAAAGAAAGTGGTGGGAATGATATTCTGAATCTGCGGCGTCCCGGGAAGCGCGTCCATGGTGATCGTGAAGGCAGAAAAGGCGATGGTCGCCGGCACCAGGCGTTTGGGAATATCGGCGCGCCGGAACATCTCGGCGGCAAAGGGATAGGTCGCGAAAACGACCACAAACACCGACACGCCGCCATAGGTGAGGATCATGCCGACAACGGCGATCGCAAGAATGGCGCGTTCCGCGCCCATGAAGCGTGTGATGCCGGCGACAATCGAGCGCGCGGCACCCGACACTTCGATGAGCTTGCCGAAGATCGCACCCAGGAGAAAGACAGGGAAATAGAGTTTCACGAAGGTCGCGAGCTTGTCCATGAACAGGCCGCTGAACGCCGGCGCCACCGCACCGGGGTCGGTGAGCAACACGGCGGTCATCGCGATGAGCGGGGCGATCAGAATGACGCTGAAGCCGCGATAGGCGAGAAAGATGAGCGCCGCGAGCGCGCCGAGACAAATCACCAGCCCCATTTCACCGTCTCCCCTTCTCCGACGCCGCGGCGCCTTTGCCGACGGTGTCATGCACAAAAAAACAGTCGTGACTACTCGTAAATTATATTGAAAGTGCATATAGAGTGACCCGACGGCCGGACCCGGAGCAACCTGCCAGCAGCTTGGGAGATATGATATGCTCTTGCCAGAACTTATCAGTCACAATGGCCGCTGGCGGTCGCGTCACCCTGCCATCGTCAGCCGCGGCGGAACGCTGAATTGGGCCGATTTCGCGGCGCGGATAGACCGGATCGCCGCAGGACTGGAAGCGGCGGGTCTTGCCGGAGAACGTGTCGGCATCGTCATGGACAATGAGCCGGCCGCGATCGAAATCATCTGCGGCGCGATGCGCGCAGGCGCGGTCGCCGTTCCCCTCAACATTTCGGTGTCGGATGCGACGATCGAGACGCTGCTCGTCGATGCCGACATAAAGGGTCTGTTCGTGTCGCCGGCGCATCGCGGGCGCATCGGCGGACGTGCGCGCGGCCTGGCGACCCTCCAGATATCGACGGGCGATGCGGCGGATGGCTGGCAATCCTTCACGTCCTGGCGCGACCGCCAGCCCATCCTCTCTGCCCGGCCCTTCCCTTCCGGCGACGTGCTCTGCAACATCATCTATTCGTCGGGCACGACAGGCGCGCCCAAGGGAATCGTCCATTCGCATCAGGCGCGAGCGAACTGGGTCCATGATCTTGCGCATGCGCTCCGCTATCATTCGGGCGCGCGGACGCTGCTTACGACGGGGCTTTATTCGAACATTACGTGGGTTGGCATGCTGCCGACGCTGATGCTCGGCGGCACGCTCGTCCTGCAGGCTAGCTTCGATGCGGCCGAGGTCCTCGACGCGTTTCGATACGAGCGGATCACGCACGTCTCGATGGTTCCGATCCAGCTCCAGCGGATCGTCGACCTTCCAGGTTTCGACCCCGCGGCTTTCGGGTCGCTGCAAAGTGTCATGTGCTGCGGCTCGCCGCTCGCGGCGGACCTCAAGTCGAAGCTCATCGAGCTTCTTCCCGCGGCTTTCTTCGAACTCTACGGATCAACCGAAGGGATCATCACCACGCTCGCCCCCGAGGAGGCAATCGCGCATCTCGCATCGGTGGGTCGTCCGCTTCCGGGAGAAAGTCTTGCGATAGTGGGCAACGACGATCACGCGCTCCCACCTGGAGAAGCCGGGGAAGTCGTGGCGCAGAGCCGGTTCGCTATGGAGGGCTATTGGCGCCGCCCGGATGCCACTGCCGAAATGACCTGGACCGACGAAGACGGCAAGCGCTGGCTCCGTTCGGGCGACATCGGTCGCATCGACGCAGACGGCTATCTCACGATTACCGACCGCAAGAAGGACATGATCATTTCGGGCGGGCAGAATATTTATCCTGCCGACATTGAAGCCGTGATTCTCGGGCACCCCGATGTGAGCGACTGCGCGGTCATTGGCGTTCCGAGCGAGAAATGGGGCGAGACGCCGCTCGCGCTCGTGGTGCCGCGCGACAAGGCGGTGTTCGACCCGGGAACAGTTCTGGTCTGGGCGAACGAACGCCTCGGTCGTCAGCAAAAGGTGAGCGCGGTCGCACTGCGGCCCGACCTTCCTCGCAACCCCAATGGCAAGCTTCTCAAGCGCGAACTGCGCGCTGCTTACTGGCCGGAGTAAGACTCGCGATGCCGCAACCTCGTCGCCGGGATCCCGCGGCCCGTGTGTTCGCTGGCGGATCTTTTGCAATTCACGCGCACACGCCGGAGCGGCGCACGTGAACCCTGGGCTCTTCGACAGGACGACGCGCGGCCTGAGCTTGCCCGACGTCACCCTGACGGTGGATGCGCGGGCGGTTTCCTTCTTTGCCGAGACGCTCGGGATGCCGCCGGCGCCCGATGGATCGGCGCCGCCGACCTTTTTCACATTCGTCGATGCAGCGGCTGACGTCGCCCGGCGCCGACGGGGCGAGCCGACAATTCTCGAGCGGATCCGCTGCGATCAGAATTATCTCCTGCATGGAGAGGAGAGCTATGATTTGATGGATTCAATCCGCGCGGGCGACCGGCTTACGGTCCGTGCCCGGATCGCAGACTTCTACGACAGCAGCAGGGGCCATCTCGAGTTTGCGGTCATCGAGCAAAGTGCCGTCGAGGAGGCGCGCGGCCTCCTGCTTCGGGCGCGCCGGGTCTATATTCACAGGATGATCGCATGACGGTAATTCATTCGCCAGACGATGTTGCAGTCGGCGACAGCCTGCCTACGCTTCGGTTCGGTCCGGTGACGCGGGCGATGCTCGCGCGCTATGCCGCCGCTTCGCTCGACTTCAACCCCATCCATACCGATACCGACTTTGCGCGCGCTGCGGGGGGCGAGGATGTCATCGCACATGGAATGCTGTCATTCGGCCTGGCCGCGCGGCTCGTCTCGGAATGGGCGGGCGCCGACACGGTACGTCATCTCGCAGGCAAATTCACCGCGATCACTCATGTCGGCGATGAGATTGTCGTAGGTGGCCGCGTACGTGCCATCAAGCTTGGCAAATCGAACCGCGAGATCGAGGTCGAACTTATTGTGCGCGTGAAGGGCAAGGAAACGGTTGTGGCCGAGGCGCTCGTCGCACGGCCTTTCTCGCCAAAGCCGGGTCCCCCGGACAAAATCCTCTAGTCCGGCAACCGGCCCTTGGCCGCAGCTCCGGCCGCGACCAGGAATCGGGGCCGTCGGAGACGGCCCCTTGCCCGGCGCCCTATTTGCAAACGAAGCTGGCGGCTTCGGTCGTCGGTCCCGATCCCTTGTAGCGGGGAGTCTTGGGCCAGGCGCAAGCCGGACGGGTCTGGATGGGCTTGGTCGCAAGACCGGCGAAAGCCAGCTTGTCATCCTCATATTTGGTTGCGATCAAACGCTCGGGCGCGGCCCCGGTCTGGACCCAGTCGTCCAGAGCGCCAAGCGAATCGAGGTTGCCTGGACCGGTCCCCCCGCCGCAGTGCGCCATGCCCGGTACCATGAAGAGACGCATCTGGTCCGCGCGCTTGCCCGCCGCAGCGCGCGCCGATTCGAAATAACGGATTGAATTACCCGCCGGAATCGCCGGATCGTCCCAGCCATGGTACATCAGCAATTTGCCGCCACGATCCATGAATGGCCGCAGATCGGTGGCAGTGGCATCGATGATCGCGGCCATGCGCTGTTTCGCGACCGGATAGTCGCGATCGAGCACGAAGCGCGAGCGCTCCCAGGCTGCATCGCTATAGACCATGTTGCGGAAGAAATCCTCGGCCATGCTCGGCGCCTGGCTCTTGGGAGCGGTGAACCAGTTCGACCATTCGAGTTCGCTCCCCGGCGGAAATCCCGGCATGATCAACGCTCCATCGCCCGTGCGCGTACCCTTGTAGATGGCGCGAACGGCGGCCACCTCGGGCTTGGAAAGGCAGCTCGGCCCTGCGCCAGCCTTGCACTGCAGAACAGCGGGATCGAAACGGCATTTTGCCGGATTGCTGATCAGTGCATCCTTTGCGCCGTCGAGGGCGTCGCATTTCCTGACTGCAGCTTCATGGACCAGCTTGAGCTTGGGTCCCAGCGCATCGACGCCGGGAGACAGACTCGTCAGCGCACCATTTCGCGCGAAGGACGACATGAGCGCAGTCCAGCTGTTCGCAGGCGCTCCTGCGATGATGCCGTCATAATCCTCGGGATAACGCTGTGCGAGCATCAAGGCGTCGCGCCCTCCGTTAGAACAGCCCCAAAAATATGAGCGCTTGGCTGGAGCACCATAATAAGCGGAGATGATCGCCTTTGTGGCAACGGCCCCGACATGGTTGGCGCGATGTGCGAAATCGACGATCTTCTCGGGGTTTCCGAGCGCCCATTTCGCGCCATCGGACACATCATGTCCTGCGTCGGTAGTCAGGCCCGCGTAACCATTGTTTACGGGTTTCGTCAGCACCAGTCCGTCGATGCTCAGACTGCCGTTGAAGCCGCCGCCGCCGAACCCCAACATCTTGCCGTTCCAGTTAGCGGGAAGCCAGACCCGAATTTTGATTTCCGATCCAGCGGCAGGCGAGAGGCGCGCGGACAAGCGGCACACAGCAACGTCGGACTTTGTTCCGAACATGCTGGTCGATGCACCGACATCGAGGAAATCCGCCTTGTCGATCGTTGCGCCGCCTATTTGCTGGCCTGTAAACGAGGAACAGCGATCCCTGGTCGACGCCGTGGCGGCGGATTGCGCCGTGGCGGACGGCACCGGTGCTGCCGGTGCTCCGAACATCGCGGCCGCCGCCGCGGCAGCTCCGGAAATCGATAGCCCGAAAACCCTCAAGTTGCTCTTGCGCATGTGCTCCCCTTCCCGATGCCACCTCGACCAGGCCGATAACTCCGCTCAGGCATATAATCCGCATGCCATATTTGCAATCAGTTCTGTTCGTAAGTTAACAGTTTCCCATGTGCCGGTTGATCCGAGATGGGCCGCCAGTCCCGTCACGCCGGGACGCGTCGCAGCTGACATTGTCAGCGGCATATAAAATTGGCAGCATCGTCGGTGGAGCCCCGGCGGGTATAGCGCACCATCCTGGCCGGGGGCAAAGCAGTCGGGTGCGAAGTGGCCTGGTCGGCTGGCCGATCAATGCCAACAAATCATTGTCGAACTTGCCGGGCAGGCGTCGCGTCGGGCGCCAGCGCTCGTCATCCTCGATGATCCGGCCCGCCCCGAACGTCTTCCGTCCTCGATTGTCTCAAGCGCCAAAATGAAAAGGACTGCCTGCCGCAAGCAGCGGCAGGCAGTCCTGTTTCGTTCGCCCGGTTCAGAAAGACCCGGTCACCTGCAGCGACACCGACCGTCCGAACGGCGTGCCGCGGCCGGCATAATAGCTGCCAAAGCCGTTCACGACCGTCTGCGGATCCTTGTCGAACAGGTTGAGGATCGTGATCGATCCCCTGAGCCCCTTGAGGATGCCGGCGTCTCGGCCTTTGAAGTCAGTCGAATAGCCAAGGTTGAGATCGAAGGTGGTGTAGGAAGGTATTTTCACCGGGATCGGGGTTTTCTGGCCGAATACCGGGTCGCGATTGTCGTCGTTCGTGAACGACCCAAGATAGTTGGCAAACAGGGTCGTTGTGAAACCGCGATATGCAGCGCCCACGCCCGCGCGCCCGCGCCATTTGATCGGCGTGTTGATCAGGTTGATCCGCGATTCCACGGGCGCGCCCGGGCCGATGGACTCGTCGTTGCGCAAGATGACGTTCGCCGACGCCGTCGCATTGAGCGATACCTCGCCTGCCGTACCCATCCAACTCAGGTCAACGTCCAGGCCTTCGGTCCGGGTTCGGCCAAGATTGATGAAGCGCGAGTCGATCAGTCCCTTTATGCCGCAGAAATTCGGAAAAGCGGCCAAGGCCCCCACACCGCTCGTCGAGCCGTAAATGGGCCTCGACAAATATCCCTGCAAGGTCGGATCGGCAGTCGAAAGGTCGGCGTTCGAACAGGTGGCCGGATTGCTGATCGGGATGACGAACTGCTCATAGCCGCGATAGGTCGGCGGCGTGCTGCCAGGATCCCTGCCCTCAAGGAATTTCTGCAGCGTCAGCGGGAACACGACCCGGTTCTTGAAATCGATATTATAGTAGTTGATGCTCGCCCGGAAACCGCCACCCGGCTTCAGTTCCGCGCCAAGCGTCCAGTTCGTCGAGGTTTGAGGCCGGATGTTGGGATTAGCGCCGAACAGCAGCGCCATGTTCGGAATGACGCACTGACCCGGAATGATGTTGCCGCAAAACGCTTCGGGCAAGAATGAGATCGGCGAGAAGCGCAGATCGACCTGCGCGAGGCGTCCTGCCGCCGTCGCCTGGCCCGCGTTATAGGGCTGGATGAGATTGGTGACCGTTCCAGACACATAGGCAGACGGATTGAGATCGGCCAGCGTCGGTGCCGTGTAGGAGGTGCCCCAGCTTCCATAAAGCGTCAGGAAGTCGTTCACTTCCCAGGTCGCTCCGAACTTCGGGTTGGTGGTCTGACCGACGTCGCTGTAATCGTCATAGCGAACGGCTGCGTTGACCACGAAACTCTTGATGAGCGGAACGTTCATTTCCTCGCCGACGAACGGCACATAAACTTCGCCAAACGCCGACCAGACAGTCCGGTCGGCAAGGCTGTTTGCCTTGTTCGTGAGCTGGACCACCGCATTGTTGGTGCCGGCGACCGAGGTGTTCACATTGTAATTGAACGTCTTGATGCGTTCCCCGCCCACAGCGGCCCGAACAGTGCCGCCCGGAAGATCGAAAAGCGGACCGTTGAACTTGATAACGGCGTCATCGAGGCCATTGTGCCCAATCTGGGTTTGGTTGCCGCGGAAGGTTGCAAGCTGCGCGGCCGTCACGGAATTGCTGCTCAGCGGGTTGATCGCGCCGATATCAATCTGATATTGCAGTGCGACGGGGTTGGTATAGCTCCCCTCGACGAGACAATAGCCGCACCCCTTGTTACGACCGTAGGTATAAAAGGCCTCGACCTTCCACTCGAATGGCAGGCTGGCCCGCACCCCGGCAGTCACATTATAGGTCTCGTCCGAGCCCTTGAACAACTTCGGTCCACCATCCTTCAGCGTAGCATATTGCACGTTGAGATCGGCACCGGGGGCCACGCCGGGGATCCCGCTGATATAAAAAGGGTTGGGTGTCGCCGTCACGGCGCCGGCACTGTTGCGCAGGAACTGGCGCAGGACGACCGGCGTGACGGAGCTTACGCCCTCGCCCGAGCGGGTCAGAGTCTCTCGGTTGAGATAATTGCCCTGGAGAAAGACTTCGACATTGTCGCCCAATTGCTGGTTGGCATAGATCGCAACCTGGTGCCGCTCCAGATCGCCAACATAGTCGGTGAAGTCCGCGAGATCGGAGAGATTTGGATCGTTCAGACGAAGCTGAGCGGGACTGAGGCCGACGTTGGCACCGGTAGGGAGACCATAATAGGTATTCGCAAAGGCGCGCGGTATGGTCGCGTTGGCGGGCCCGGCAACGACGATGTTCGGCACGAAGCCGGTCGTTGCGTTGGCACCGTCGATCCGACGATCATAGCCGCCGAGAGGGCGTCCGTCGAAATCGAGATAGGGGCTTTTGCCGGCTCTGACGGAATCACGGTGAGTGTAGCCATAGGCGACCAATATATTGCCGGTGTCCCACTTCGTTCCGACCGTGGCGTCCGCGCCATATTCCATGCCGCCGCTATTGTTGTTCGCGCGGAATGTGACTTCGGCGCCGTCATAATCCTTGCGGATGATATAGTTGATCACCCCGGCGACGGCGTCGGAGCCGTAAACAGCCGAGGCGCCGTCGGCGATGACCTCGATACGCTGCAGAGCTGCGAGCGGAACCTGGTTCACTTCGGTTCCATTGGTGTTTGTACCCACCTGGACGCTCCGGCGTCCGTCGATCAGGATCAGCGTGCCCGCGCTTCCCCCAAGACCACGAAGACTAACCGTGTTTGCGCCCGAAGAATTCTGGAGAGAAATGGTGCTGCGACCGCCGTCGCTGTCATATTCCCCGGAACGGACCTGCGGCAACGTGCGGAGCAACTCGGCCGGGGTGGAATAGCCGGCTTTAACAGCATCGTCGGCCGTTACCACGGTCGACAGATTGCCGACCGGCTTCACGCCGGAAATATTGGTCCCGGTAACGATGATCGCCTCGTCGGCGGCACGTTCGTCGGCGTCCGTGGAACTGCCGGTGCTTGAGACCGCGTCCGGTTCGGATGTTGTGGATTGTGCGAATACGGTCCCCGTCACGCCAGCCAGAACCAGCGCAGCAGTGCTGCACGCAAGACGCAGTGATATTGCAGTTTTTGTCACAAGCCCTCCCCCATCGATTAGCTTTCGAGCCATCATTTCCCGGCTCGCGAATACGAACGACTCGCTTAAAACCGGGACACAACCGGGATAACGCGACATGGTTGCTTGTCAATTTATAAGCGGGCTTGACTGCATGTTATTACTGATAGCCAGTCGCTCGCGCCGCAGACCAAATCGACGCGAATGAATTCCGCCGACGCGCCTTCGCTCTTCATCGCCGCCGCCCAAGACGGATGAACGGGGCGGCTTCCTCGATTGAAAGAATCGCATTTTGCCGGATCGTTGGCGGCCTGCCCCATACGCAAACGACGATCAGTTTTACGGCCACTGTCTATATCCGTGGCTGCTATGCGGCCGAAGCCGGTGGTAATCATCGCGCCACCCGCCAATGACGCACCCGAGCGCGGCCTCCGCTGCCGCGACGGGAGATGGCTTGGCGCGCCTCAGCCGCTCGCCGAAATCAACGACAGACAAAGCTCGCGGCATCGTCGGTAGACCCTTTGCCTTTATAGTGCGCCGTCTTCGGCCATGGGCAAAGCGGCCGGGTGCGGAGCGTCTTGGCTGGCTGTCCGATCAGCGCGAGTATGTCGTTGTCGAATTTGGTGGCGATGACCCGCTCGGGCGGCTTTCCCTGCTCGACCCAACGATCGAGTTCGCGCACCATGTCGAACTTGTTCGGACCGGGGCCAGCGAAGCAATGCGCCATCCCGGGCGCCATGAACAGTCGCACGCTCTTCTTTGCCGAAGTCGCACCGATCTTGCGCCGCACATCTTCATAATAGTCGATCGTATGGTCGGCGGGAACGCGCGCGTCCGACCAGCCGTGCCACAGGATGAGCTTGCCGCCACGTGCTGCGAACGCCCGAAGATCGGGGCCGACATCGACAATCGATCCCGTCTTCTGCACCGCCAGCGGATAATCGCGGTCGAGCTGGAAGCTCTCGGGTTTCCAGTTCGGGTCCTGATAGACCATCCACCGGAAGAATTCCGTCCCGAAGGCGCCTGTTCCCTGCTGCGAGGGGTCGAGCCAGCCATTGGCATTGGCCGGAATATCCTCGTCGCCCAGCGCGAGACCCGAATAGATGCGCTTGCCGGTCTGGAGGCGCGGTCCGTCGTAAATCTTGCGCAGCGCATCCGCTTCAGCCGTCGTGAGGCAAGACTTGTCGTCACCGCCCTTGCACGCAAGTTCAGCCGGGTCGAAGCGGCAGGCTCTCGGATTTTCGAGAATGCCGTCCGTGACTCCGTCGAGCGCGTCGCATTTCGCACGGATCGCCTCGGACACGGCCTTGATCTTCGTGGGGAGCGTTGCCGCCCCTGGCGTCTGGAATATCGTCTGGTGGTACCAGAGGAAGGCAGACGTCATCCCGGTCCAGTCGAACGCAGGGGCGCCGGCGATGATGCCATCATAATCCTCGGGAAAGCGATTTGCCTCCATCAAGGCGTCACGCCCGCCATTCGAACAGGCGTTGAAATAGGCCCGGCTCGCCGGGCGGCCGTAGTGCGCCTCGATCAGCGACTTGGCAAAAGCCGCACCGACATGGTTCGCCCGGTGCCCCCAGTCGACCACCTTTTCGGGCTGTCCTGCCGCCCAGCTGGCGCCATCAGCCGTCTTGTGGCCGGCGTCGGTAGCGAGGCCCGCATATCCTTCAGCCAACCCTGAACGAAGCGTGATCGCAACCGAGTCAAGTCCGCCGCTGAAGCCGCCACCGCCAACGGCAAGCAGCTTTCCATTCCACGCCTCGGGGAGCCAGACCTCGACCTGGATTTCGGATCCCGCGACCGGCCGCAGGACCGCGCTCACGCGGCAGAAGGGTGCCGTCGCCTTCAGGGCCGACAACGGCCCCGATGCGAGGCTTCCGCCGGAAGCGACGCTAACAGCGCTCATGATCTGGCCTCCGCCCACGCTCGTACCCACCAGCCGCACACAAGCCGTGTTGTCAGATGCCACAGGTGGCGCGGCGCCGGTGGGCGTCCCCGGCGCGGCCGCGAGGGGCAGCGTCGCCCAGCCGGCAGCGACCGCAGCCGAGCAACAAAGCGCGATCTTCGGCAAAAGCTTAAACGTCGTCATTTCAACCCCACGCCCTATCTTCGCTGCAAGTGAACGGAAAGGTTGCACGCTCCTGCAGCAAGATCAACATATTACGATCAGTTCTGACCGTATGTATCGAGCTCCCCGACATATGGCTCGGGAGGTTCGGCAACCCGCGTCCACCGTTCCCCGACCAGAGCCGGCAAGCGAGG
The DNA here is from genome assembly GCF_037095755.1 of Sphingopyxis sp. CCNWLW2. NCBI lineage: Bacteria > Pseudomonadati > Pseudomonadota > Alphaproteobacteria > Sphingomonadales > Sphingopyxidaceae > Sphingopyxis > Sphingopyxis sp. CCNWLW2. The sequence continues at coordinate 2,247,642 of NZ_JBAWKJ010000001.1, read as the reverse complement.
GTTCATTCGAAGAACGACCGTTCGTGCCATACTGCCCCCGGCGTGAACGCACAGGCGCACAGCCAGTCGGGTCAATAGGACGCGATCGGCATCAAGGCCCCTCGCGGCGATCCACGGGACTGCAGAACCGTAAAGCCGCTAGATCCCTCATCGACAGACAAAACTGCTGGCATCTTCGACGGGACCTGACCTGTAATGCGGTGTTTTCGGCCACGGACAAGCGGGGTGCGTTTTCAGCACCTTCGTCGGCTGGCCGAGCTTGGCCTGGATTTCATTTTCATATTTGGTGGCGACGAGCTGTTCCGGTGCCGTTCCGTTCTCGACCCAGGTCTCGAGCGCGCCAAGCGTATCGAGCGACCCCGGGCCGTTGCCTCCGCCGCAGTGGGCCATCCCCGGCACCATGAAGAGGCGCATTTGGTCGGCTCTCGATCCCGCGGTGCGACGGGCCGCACCGAAATAGTCGATCGAATTTCGGGCAGGTATCGCCGCGTCATCCCAGCCATGATACATCAGCAGCTTGCCGCCGCTGCGAAGGAACGGGCGCAGGTCGGTGTCGGTGGCATCGACGAGCGGGCCGGTGTCCCGTTTTGCCCGCGGATAGTCGCGGTCGAGCACGAACGAATTTTCATCCCACTTCGGATCATTGTAAACCATGAAGCGGAAGAAATCCCGGCCCATCCCCGGAGCCGGGCCATCGGGTTTGGTGAACCAGCTGCTCCACTGATATTCGCTGCCAGGCGAATAGCCGGCCATGATCAATTTACCGTCGCGGGTGCGCGTGCCCTGATAAATGCCCCGAAAAGCGGCTACCTCTGGCTTGGAGAGGCAGCTCGCGGTCGACGTCGCATTGGATTTGCACTGAAGCACCGCCGGATTAAACCGGCACTGGTTCGGGTTCCCGATCAGCCCGTCCCTGGCTCCGTCGAGCGCATCGCATTGTTTCATCACGGCGTCGTGGACCAGCCCAAGTTTCGGTCCGAGTGTATCCACACCGGGCGACAGGCGCACGACCTGCTCGTTGCGCCGAAACGAAGACATCAAGGCTGTCCATCTGTTCGCCGGTGCCCCGACTATGATCCCGTCATAGTCGCCTGGATAGCGCTGCGCCAACATGAGCGCATCCCGCCCGCCATTCGAGCATCCGTGAAAATAGGAGCGTTTGGCAGGAGCACCATAATATTGATTCAGGATTGCCTTTGCCGCGACCGCGCCAAGGTGGTTCGCCCGGTGCCCGAAGTCGGCAATCTTCTCCGGATGGTTCAAAGCCCATATGACCTTGTCGGAATGATCATGCCCTGCATCGGTGGCCACGGATGCATAGCCTTTGTTGACGGGGTCGGTCAGCGCGATGCCGTCAATCACCAAGCTTCCGCTGAAACCACCGCCTCCGACCCCGTACATCTTGCCGTTCCAATTGGCCGGCAACCACACGCGGATCTTGATTTCTGAATCGGGGCCGGCCGAGACACGCGCCGACACCTTGCAGATTTCGGTCGCGGCCTTTTGTCCATAAGGGCTTGTTGCTGTGCCGACTGCAAGAAATTCAGCCTTGTCAATGACCGCGCTGCCGACCTGACGGCCCTCCAGGGCTGCACAAGTTTCCGCGCTCCCGCTCGCCGCCGGCGCCTTGTCCTCGGCCGAACGTGCGGGAACCGGGAAACTATAGGATATGCCGCTCATCAAGGCCGCAAGCCCGACAAGCGATCCCCCCAGTCGCAGCTGCCCTATTCTCGCCATCTCTTGTCCTTTCGACTTCAAGGCCCGCCGTTGCCAACACGTCATCTGAGCAACGAGAACACGGCCTTTCCAACCAAACAGTATCGGCAGCCGCAAACGCGTATTTCACGACCGCAAGCAGCGCCCGCACCGACGCGCCGGCGCTGCCCTTTATCTAGAATTTCGTACGGATCCCGATCTGCAGCAATCGTCCGAGCGTCGACCCGTTCGTAAAGCCCTTATCGGCAGCGAAGAAGGGCGGGTCCTGATCGAAGAGGTTGGTGACATTCAACGTCAACTGCAGGTCCTGCGCAAAGGCCACAGGCAGGTCGAGTGCGGCAAACGCATCGACGGTCGTGAACGAGCCGACGCTCGCCTGAACGAGCGGTACGGCGTTGCGGTCATAGCCGGCGCGGTGGTTGACATCGACCGAGAAGGTGAGCCCGCCAGTTTGGAGCCCTGCCGAAGCGACCGCGCTCCAACGGCTGGCACCGGGCGTGTCGAATTCGGACACGAACGGCAAGCCAGCAACGACCGCATTTTCGCGGTTCAAGATGTAGGTCCCGGCCACACGGGCGTGCACTGTGCCGAAGCCATATTCGTGGCGATAGCCCACATTGAAGTCGATACCATCCTGTTTCAGCTGCCCCAGATTCTGTTGCCGAAGGTCGTAATAGGCAAAGGTGGTTGCCGGATTGAGCGCACAGAGGCCTGCGATCGTGAGCGGTATCTGTTGCTCGCCGCTAAGGAAGCCCATCTGCGCGCAGCTCTGATTGTCGCGCACATATTGATTCAGCGCCGGGGTGAAGAAAGGCGTCGACAGCAAGCCGACCATATCCTTGAGATGGATATTATAGTAGCTGACGCTCGCCTTCAGGCCGGGGGTGGCGGTGGGCTCGACGTCCACGCCGACCGACCAGGTGGTGGCTTTCTGCGGGTCGATCTGGTCGACGAAGCCCGCGTAGACCGCAGCGAAGGGTGCCTGCTGGCCCGGAACAAGTACAGTTGGCAAAACCTGCACGAGGTCGAAGCCTGACGCAGCCTTGAGGCCAGGCCCGGGCGAGCTGAACGACCGGCCCCAGTTGCCTCTCAGTTTCAGGCCTTCGAAAGGCTCATAGGTCAGGCCGACCTTCGGGTTGAACGACCCCTCCGAGTCCGAATAGTCATTATAACGCCCCGAAAGCGACAAGGTCAGCGAGTGAAGACCCGGGCTGGCGTTGTCGGCCCCGACGATCGGCGCCGCGAATTCGAAAAAGGCAGACTTTGTCGTGCGCTTCTCGGGCTTGACGGTGTCCGGGGTCTGGGCCCGGCGCCCGGGGATGATCGACGCGTTGACGATGTCCCACTGCGCCTCGTCGAGATAATCCACGCCCACGGCCAATCGCGCGCTGCCACCCGGCAAGCGGAACAACGGCCCTTCGGCGATAGCGCGGCCGCTATAAATATGCTGGTTCGATTTCTGATATTGCTCGCGGAGGATGCCGGCCAGCACCGTGGGATTGGTGGCGCTGAGATTATAGGGGTTGAGCGCAGTCGCAGTGGTAGTGCCTGCCGCCGCCGCGGCGATCGCGCCGGCATCGGTCAGCGGCTGGCCGCCTTCGAACCGCGAGCGCTGGTAATTGCCCGAAACGGTCAATCGCCAGCTGCTGCCGAGCTCGGCCGTCAAGGTCGACGTGACCCCATATTGCTGGAGCTCGCTCCTGCTGCGATCTTCAAACGCATTGCCGATAAAGGACGTGAAGATGCTTTGCGAGGTCTCGTCGCCGATCCGCACGAAATAAGGATTGGTCGGCGTGATGTCGATCCGGGAGCGGACCGGACCCTGGAAGGTCGACAGCGTTTTGCGCGAGTAGAAAGCCCGAACATCGAACTCGATCGAGTCGGTTATGTTCTGGTTGAATCCGGCGTAGACATTGTGCCGCTCCGACTTCGGCGCGAACTGGGCGTCATCCGTATTGTCGCATGGCAGGATCCCGGGCGTCCGGCCCGGCAACGCATAGGCATTGCCGTTCACCGTTCCGCCTCTGGTGAAGACCGTTCCGGGCGCGCAAAAGCCCTCGGTGTTCGGGATCACCTGGAATACAAAGTCTCGATCGCGGCCGAAGAGAGGATCGTTTCGCGAGAAGGAATAGGAGAGATAAGCCGATCCCGTATCCCAGCTCTTGCCGGCAGTGATACTGCCGTCGAAGGCGTTGTAATGGTCGGCGATCCCGACGCGGGCGTTGGCTTCGAGCCCATCGAAGCGTCGGCGGGTGATGAAGTTGATCACGCCGCCGATCGCGTCCGACCCGTAAATGGCGGACCCACCGTCAAGCACGAGCTCGACCCGTTCGATGACCGCCGGCGGGATCAGGTCCGGATCGGCGCTGGCGCCGCCGCCGCCGACGACCCGGTGACCGTCGATCAGGATCAGCGTTGTCGAGCCACTGCTCGCGCCGAGCGACCGCAGGATCGGACGCCCCGGGTTAGGCCCCTGCAGGAAGGTGTTCGATACCTGCGGAATATTGGCGAGGATTTCATTCGCGCTCGTCGCACCGGTCGCGACGATCTCTTCGCGCGACACGCCGACGACGTTGGTGCCGACGGGAGCAATGCCGCGAATGAGTGTGCCGGTGACGACAATATCGCCGCTCTGGCTCGAGCCCTGCTCGTCCGCAAGGCCCTCCTGGGGCGCCGTATCGACGGTCTGCGCATAGGCAGATTGCCCAGCGAGCGCCAGGATCAGCGCCGACGCGCCGACGAGATACCGAATATTGGTTGCCTTGGTCATATCTATCCTCCCCATGTCGTTTTTCGCGCACATCACGGCTCGACGTTCGAGCCATCCGACGCTGTGTTTTTAGATGAATTTGCTACGCGACCGAGCGCGCGCCGCGCCCCACGGCGCAAGCCTTTACGCGCGGCCGCCGATACGGATCGCGCAATCCATCTCCTCCAAATCGACCGTTATCCGCCGCTTTAGCGCCCGGTCTTCAGGCGTGGTTCTGCGGCTACCGCTTGGGGAAGTCTAATCCCAATGCAGTCACGATTGATTGCAAATTCGGATAAATCAGAGTATACCGAAGCCTCCGGTGTGGCCCTGGTTCGCCCGTCGCGGCGCCCTGCCCGTCATCGTCTTTCGACAAGCTTCAGCGCGAGCTCCCAGAATTTCTGCTGTGCGTAACCCGCCGCCCCGCGGCGACGGAGCAGTTGGAAGGGGAGCGTCGCGGGCGCGGCGATCGGGACCCGCACCACTTCGACGGCGCCGATTTCGTCCTCGCCAAAATCGAAAAAGGCCGCCGCTTCGGTCGGGGCATCCATGCGGCTGGGGGCGCCCTCCGCCATCTCGGGAATTTCGACGAGGCGGCAGCCTGCCTCAAGGAGCGGCGCATGGAGTGCATCCCACAACGGTGGGTTCAAGCTTCGGGTAAAAACATGCACCGGATAGTCCACCAGGGCCGCTGCGGGTAGCACATCCGAGCCGGCCAGCCGATGCTCGCGCGACAGCGTGACCGAAACGCCGAACCGCCTGAGTTCGAGGCCTTCATAGCGGGCCTCATCGACCTCGCCGACCATGAAGGTCAGATCGAGTTCGCCCGCGTCCAGCCGGCCCAGCAAGGCCAGCGACCAGCCGGTTTCCAGTTCCAGATGAACATTCGGATAGGCGAGAGCAAAATCGTGGATCAGTTTGCCCCGCTGCCGGATGATCTTCGTGTAGGGCGCGGCGCCGATCCTCAATATGCCCTGATTGCTCCGGCTGAGTTGCGTCGCGAGCTGGTCGACATTTTCGAATGCTTTCGCTGCAGCGCTGGCGGCGTGAAAGAGCTGCGCGCCGCGATCGGTCAGCGCAAGGCGTCTCGTTGTGCGGTCGAAGAGCCGAAAGCCAAGCTGCTGTTCGAGCTTCTGGAGGCGGGTCGACAACCATGGCTGATTGACGCGCAGCCGCTGCGCGGCCCGCGTGAACGACCCTTCTTCCGCGATCGCCGCGAACTCGGTGACGAGCTTGGGATCAATTCGCACGCGCAGGGCCCTGCTTCCAAGCGCCCCCGGCCCGCCCGAGGGTCAGATAGCCCATGCCCGGCAGAAGTTTGCCGGCGATACGCCGCATGTTATCTTTCCTCATAATCTGGTCAGACACTCCTCGCCGGTGCAGGTCGGTTCGGCGCCGTCCGGGACCTCGCTCTTCTAGCACCAGGATCCGCCCATGACCATTGAACAATCACAGCTGACTGTAAGCGCGCGCTGAGCTTTCAGGGAACGGAGCGGCCAGCCGGCGGCACTGATCGCAACTAAGTCGGATATCGACTAAATCGAGCGCGATTTCGGCTTAGACACAAGCTGCCCCGGCGGTCATGGTCGGATAGATTCGATCGCCGCGCGCGAGACGAAATTGAAGGGAGAGTTTGTGCATCGCTATACGCTGGATGTCGCCGCCGGGTTCGCCCGCAGCGCTAATCGGACACGAATGACCGGAGCCGCCGGGACGCTTTGCCATTGGGTTCCGCCAGCCCGCGGACCGGGCAGCGAAGGGCAGCACGCGTGAGCCGGCCCGTAACGGATATGTCGGCCGGTCGGCCGATCAGCTACGAGAAGGCGATGATCGAATTCGACCCGGTCGCGACGCTCCAGATCCTGGCGATGGATGCTGCGGGCCACGCAAATGCCGCAGAGATCTGCTGCGACCGGCATGCCGGACAGTATGATAAGGTGGGGCTGCGACACCGCTCGCCGGCCGGCGAGACGCGCGACTGGACATTTGCCGAACTGAAGCAGCGTTCGGCGCAGCTTGCGGGCGCGCTTGCCCACCTCGGTGTTGGCAAGGGCGATTGCATCGCCGGACTGCTGCCACGAACCCCCGAGCTGCTCATCACCATCCTCGCGACATGGCGGCTCGGAGCAGTATATCAGCCGCTGTTCACCGCATTCGGCCCGAAAGCCATCGAGCATCGCATATTGGCGGCAAGTACCCGCCTGATTGTCACCGATATGACAAATCGGCCGAAGCTGTCAGAGGCCGCAGTGGATGTGGCGATCGTCACCGTGGCGTCGGCGAGCCCGGACGATCATGACTTCTGGTCGCTGGTCGAAGCCCAGGATGACTGCCTCGAGCCAGTCGCCTGCACCCTCGACGACCCTTTCCTGATCATGTTCACCTCCGGCACGACCGGTCTGCCCAAGTCGCTGTTCGTCCCGATAAAGGCGATCGCCGCCTTTGCGAATTACATGCGCGATGCGGTCGATTTGCGGCCCGACGACCGCTTCTGGAATCTGGCCGATCCGGGCTGGGCCTATGGGCTCTATTATGCGGTCACCGGTCCCCTGGCGATCGGAGCGACCACCATCTTCCACGAGGGCGCGTTCAGCGTCGACTCCGCTTATGACACGATCGTCGAATATGGCATCACGAACCTTGCCGGCTCGCCCACCGCATATCGGCTGCTCATGGGCGAAGGGACGGAACAGGTCGCGCGGATACGGGATCGGCTGCGCGTCGTCAGCAGCGCGGGCGAACCGCTCAACCCCGAAATCATCCGCTGGTTCGAACGGCATCTCAACGCGCCGATCTACGACCATTATGGCCAGACCGAGCTTGGCATGGTGCTGTGCAATCATCATGCATTGAAGCATCCCGTCCGGATCGGCTCGGCGGGGGTCGCCTCGCCCGGCCACCGGGTGGTGGTGCTGTCGCCCGAGGGCGAGGAACTGGGCGCGGGACAGCCCGGTATCCTGGCGCTGGATATTGCCCGCTCGCCGCTCTTCTGGTTCGGCGGCTATCGCGAGGCAAAGACGGCCGCCTTTCAAGGCGGCTACTATCTGAGCGGGGACACTGTCGAACTGAACGACGATGCAAGCATCTCCTTCGTCGGACGCGCCGACGATGTGATCACCACGTCAGGGTATCGCGTGGGACCGTTCGACGTAGAAAGTGCGCTGATCGAGCATGAGGCGGTGTTCGAGTCGGCAGTGATCGGAAAGCCCGACCCCGAGCGGACCGAAATCATCAAGGCGTTCGTCGTACTGAAGCCCGCATATCAGCCGGACGAGGCTTTGGCGGAGGCGTTGCGGCTTCATGTTAAGGCCAAGCTGTCGGCGCATGCCTATCCTCGCGAGATCGAGTTTGTCGATTCGCTGCCCAAGACGCCCAGCGGAAAAGTTCAACGGTTCGTGCTGCGCGCCCAGGAAGTCGCGAACGCGGCCCCGGCAGATTGAGATCGACCGCACCGGACGGGGTTTCACGCCCCGGTGTCAGCGACCGTTCCGGCGTTGCCTGCTGAACTCGCGGTCGCTTGCGATGAATCGCTCGATCATGGCGGGGATCAGCTTCTCCGGCGATATCGGCGACGCCATTCCGGTCAGGCGAGCATGGACATCCGCATAGTCGGCGAGGTCGCGAACCAATGAGCCGGACATCTCGATCGTCATTTTGACAGGCTTGTTGTCTGCGATGGCGCCAAGCCGAAGCCGGCTCACGACCGATCTCCTGTGATCGGCTCCAGAACGAGGTCGCGGGTCACGACGACGCGAAGCACAGCGCCCGGTCGGATGGTCAGCGTCGGCGGCACGCCAAGTTCGCGTTCGACAACACGGCGGCCAGCCTGTCCGGCCGTATCCTGCGCGCCGTAGCGCAATGCCCGAAGCAACGCGCTGTCGCCGCCGCCGGCGAGTTCGTCGCCAACGCCAAGTAGCGTGGAGACAAAGGCCGCGCGCAGCATTCGGCCCCAATGATTGTCAACACGATCTTCCAGCCCGGCCATTCCCGAGGCGTCGGCACCGGGTTGCCGATCGAGCCCGATCGATCGGCCGCCGGGGAGAAGGAGACGATCCCAGGCGAGCAGAACGCGGCTCTGGCCAGCTGCGACCTCGCTCTCATATTCGCCGACGAGGCGCGCGCCTTGCGGGATGAGCAGGAAGCGGCCGGTCGGACTGTCATAGACATTTTGCGTGACCTGCGCAGTCACCTGCCCGGGCAGGTCAGACCTTATACCCGTGATCAGCGCCGCAGGTATCACGCTTCCGGCTTGAAGGATGTTCGGTGAACTCGGCGCGCGAACCCGCTCCGCGCTTTCGACGGGCCTGCCGGGGCCTCCCTCGGGAAAGGTGCGCCGCGACGCCGTCGCCGATTGCACGCCGCCGTCGGCGGCGGACAAGGCGGGCGCCTCGACCATTCCGCGCCCCATATCTGCCGCCGACGCACGCGGTGCCCCTTCCCCGAGAAAAAGCCGGCTGGCCCGCGCGCCCCCGCGTTCCTGCCGCGCGCGTTCGCGCGCCGTATCGGCGGGCGAGCGGGTATCGGCCGGTGCTGTCCCCATGGGGGGAACCGGAACGATGTCGCCATCGCGCTGCGCAGACACGATCGGCCGCCCGAGATCGCCAGGAAGCGGGGGACCGAGCTTGGGCACCGTTCCATAGTCGGCGGCCGCGTCGGTCACCGCGTCGGGACGGTTCGCCCGCTCGGCCGCGTAGAGATTCCGGGGCGCCTTGGGCACCGCAGGCTGGAGCGCCCATAGCAGGGCGCCGCCGATCGCCGTCGCGGCCGCAGCCCCAGCGATCGCCAGTGCCTTGCGCGACAAGCGCATAACGCGCGGCGGGTCGCCGCGCAGCCGAAACGCGTCCGGGTCCAGCCGCTGCGCCGTTGCCGCCTCCTCTCCCGCCGCCGCGGTGCCCGGCGCCGCGTCCGCCTCCCGCTCGTTCATGACCGCCCCCGGCGGCGCGGCACATCGCGCTCGATCCGGACCATGCGGGCCTGCTTGCCGGCGCCCAGCCGGAGCTCGCCGCGCTCGAAGAGGCGGTCGACGATCATATAGCGGCCCTTTACCCGGTAGTTGACCAGTTCCACTTCGCCGTCGCCGCCCGTGACGAAGAGCGGCGGCATCTCGCCTGCAGCGATAGCCTCGCCGAATTCGATAAAGAGCTGGCGCGAGTCGTCGAAGGCGCGCACCGGGCGCCAGTCAACCTTGTCCCCCGTTATCCGGTAGCGGAAGTTGAGCGCCGCGAGGTCGATGGCCCCGGCGACCGGGGCCAAGCGCGCCGCCTCGGCCTCGGCCGCCTGCAGGGCGATGAGTTCGTCGGCGGGATAGGTCCAGGAGACCGAGGCCATGTAGGCGGCTGCGGTCGCGCGCAGTTCGACATGATAGGTGCGACGGTCGGTGTTGATGACGGGCTCGCTGTCCTTCGACTTGCGGCCGTTGGCGACAATGGTGATCGGCGCGGTGACGTTGAGCGTGGCGAGGGTGCCTTCGAGGCTGCCGTCGGCCTTGACGGTGAGGGTTGCGATAGTCGGCATGTTCTGTCTCCTGAAGTGCTCGGGGACCATCCCCGATGGCGCCACAAGGAGCGTCCGCGAACTGCCGTCACCGAGCGAAGCGAGGGCGAACCCCGCAGGGGTTGACGGCGAAGGTGAGCGCGACGCGCAGAAAGGCGACCGGGGAATGGCACCGGGCTTGAGGAGCCAAGTGCGCGCGCTTACCCCCACGAAGGCGAACGGCGAACTTTCGTGCGATGCAATAAACCGTAACGACTCCGCATCACTACTCGCTCGTACGCTTTGCTACCTCGGAGGACGCCAACCGATAGCGACCGTATCCGACCTTCTCGAGGCTCCCTTCGCGGCACATCATGGGTGGGTATTGACGCGGAACGCCGATGGCTTCGAAGTCGCTGGTTCGGACCGTGCCATGCTCAGTCACCAACGCAATCGCCCGGTCTCGGAGCGATACCGGAAGTGGCTTAGAAACAACTTTCGCTGGAGTACGCCCATGTTTTTGTGGTTTTTCAAGGTCTTCCGACCACAGGTACTCATCACCACCGTCGCCGGGGAGCCAGCATCTCTTAATTTATCCATTTTTCCCTGATATTTCAGGGATTTAATGGCGAAGTTCGAATTTCCTCCACGGAGGGGGCGGTCGGACGATATGCCCGTAAACGTCTGAAACTACTTTGCGATTTTTTTCGAAAAAAGTTCGAATCCCAGCAGGGTGTTGCGGAACTTCGTGAAATAATATTGCCTCCAGCCGCAAGCTGGAATGCGGAATCTTGTAATAAATGATTACTGGCGGAGCCCGCTATCAACCGTGGATCCAGGTAGACCGTAGCGTGGGTTAATCTGAATCCTTGTCCGAACGCTTGTTCGCGGCAATGAGCAGAAGATAAACGTTGCACGCATTTGCGAGCAGATCACGTGCCTCGCAATCGGACAGCGACCGACCATAATAGGGTTCCCAGAACGCCTTGGTCTCTTCGACCAATTTTGCTCAAAACATCCGCGGCTCAAACTCTCGAAACGCATCTACGCCCCGAAGTCGCTTGACGTCTTTCCGCTTTCTGCCGCGCTTGGCCACACAGCCTACTCCAGCTGCCGACTCCATAGAGTGGACCTGTGACATTTTGGTCTCGCGCATGACGACTGCGGTCAGTGGCCTCCTCTGGCCGTTAGCGGACTGTCTGCTTTCCGGCGCAAATTGTGAAAAACTGACCTTCGCGGTCGTGCCGACGATAACAGTTGCTCACTACCGAACACCGATAGGCCGCATTTCTCGTCGTTTCGGCAAAAACTGCCGAACATCTCTGGAAATAGGGTTCAGGACGCGAGAGACCGGTCGGATGCGGTTTTGAAATTCCCATTTCACAAACATGGCTCGATGCGAGGCCACATCGCCACATAAGGAATAAGATGCCCCGTCGAGCGCGTGGCTCGACGGGGCGGGGATACCCTCCGGATCGCGGGAGAGCAGTGAGCACATATCGGAATAAGGTAAAGACGGGATGAAGCGTTAGTGCATTTGAATACGCAAGCGCGATCATAGCTCTTTGACATTTTCAGATCGCTGGGCGGAACGAAAAAACACCCAGTCTATGAAGCAATTCTCTGTTTTATAATAAAATTATAGTTACTTGTTTAGCCCCTTATCCACATCTCAATATCGCAAGGTAAGCGCCTCAGAAATGCAGCCCCATCTGGCGCGGACTACCAAAAGCCAGGAAAAACTGCCGACACCTTTCATTCGGTTCCGGATACGCTCCGAAGCGTCTCGTTTTGTGTCAAAAACCCTGCTTTGCGTCATTTTATTGATTGAAGAGTCATAAACTACGATCTAATTTCATTCAGGGTTGCAGCGTGATTCTTTTGGGGAGATCTCGCGTGCGGAATAGGACCAATTTAGCCAGAGACAGCCGCGGCGCAACGGCTGCTATTTTCGCGATCGCCATGCCCGTTCTGGTTGGCATGGGCGCACTCGCCGTCGATGTTGGACTCTGGACGGTGCAGAAACGCGAAGCGCAGGGCGCCGCGGATCAGGCGGCTTTTTCGGCCGCGATCGCCGCGAAGGCCGACGACGACGATGCCGGACACCTCGAAGGCAAAGCCGTCGCGGCCAGCGTGGGTTTCGTCGACGGGCAGGACGAGGTCACCGTAGAGACGACCAAGCTCGACAGCCTTGACGGGAAGTCGGGCGAGTTCTGGGAAGTCATCATAGAGAAGCCGCAGTCGATGGGGCTTGCGGCGCTTTTCCTCGGCAGCGCGCCGACAGCGCGCGCGCGCGCCGTTGCCGGAACCGCATCGGGCGGCGCCGCCTGTATCATCGGGCTGAAAACCAGCGGCACGGCCATCTCGATCGACAACAACAACAGCATCAGCAATCCGGGATGCGCCGTTTATTCGAACGCCAACATGTCGATGAAAAACGGCAGTACGATCAATGGTGCAGCCTTCGTGGCAGGCTCCATCGACAAGCAGAATGCCAGCCAGATCATGATCGGTCAGGAAGTCACCGGCGTAACGCCCGTTCCCGACCCCTACGCCGATGTTCCGTCGCCCGGGTCCTGCACCAACTCGGCGAAGATCACGAATGGCGGCAGCTATTCCGCTGGGCAATTCTGTGCCGGCATCGAAATCAAGAACAACGCCAGCAACCCTACACTGAACCTCGCATCGGGCACCTATGTTGTCGGCGGCATTCTGAGACTGGATAACGGCGTCACGATCAACGGAAGCGGGGTTACGCTAGTGTTGATGCCCGGCGCAACCGTCTCGCTCGGCAATAATCTTGTCTTCAACATAACGGCACCGACAAGCGGGAACTATGCCGGCATTGCGATGATGGGGCGCAATCTCGGAACGAATATTCTCGCCTGGAACAACGCCACCTTCAACGTTCAGGGCGCTCTCTACTTCCCCAATCAGGAGCTATCGATCAAGAACAACAGCGTGTTCAACTCTGCGCAATGTACGCAATTGGTCGGCCTCGTCGTTTCGATCAACAACAACGCCAATATGAACGACGAATGCCCTGGGTCGGGAATCCGGGATCCCGGCACCGGGAAGGTGGAATTGCTGGTATGAGGAAGTTGCAGATGGAACGCTCCGCTTTGATCAAACGATTGCTGCGGCATCAGTCGGGCGCGAGCGCCGCCGAGTTCGTTCTGGTCTTGCCGATCCTGGTGATCCTGCTTTTCGGCGCGGTCGATGTCGGAGGGCTGGCGTGGACCAAGATACAGGTTGGCGCAGCCGCACGCGCTGGCGCGAGCTATGCGCTGACGAAGGGCTTTGACGAAACAGGAATCAGCAGCGCGGTGACCAATGCGACGGGCTTGACGGTCACACCCACCGTCCCCGGAAAAGAATCCGGGTGCCCGACCCCGACCGGGATCGTCGTGGCGGTGGACGACAGTGTGGTGTGCCCCGACAGCGGGGAACTGCCAGGGGATTATGTGACCGTGGGTGCGAGCGCCGACTATAGCCCGATCTTCGGTTGGCCGGGGCTCGCTGATCCGGTGCAGCTTGAGGCAGAGGCGAAGGTTCGCATCTCATGACGCGGCGCTTGCACTCGGACCGTCGCGGTTCGATCGCCGCGGAATTTGCGCTCGTCATCCCCTTGCTACTGCTCATGTCCTTCGGGATCATCGAATTCGGCCGAACGATGTGGGTGCGCAACTCGCTGCAATCCGCGGTCGAGGATGCCGCGCGCTGCTATGCCCTCAAGCGACCCGAATGTGCGACGATCGCCGATGTCAAAATTTATGCCGCCAGCAAGGCCATGGGTGTTCCCGTAGCCGCCGACGCCTTCGCAGCCGCGCCGGCGGCTTGCGGCAGCGTCAGCGGCAAGCAGGTGACGGTGACATATCCATTCACCTCGGTCGTCCCGGTGATCCCGCTCGACTACACGATCAACGCCCGCGCGTGCCGCCCGATCCCGGTTTGATACCAATTAGCTTTCCCCGGCGCCCGCGCCGCGACGACGGCAGTCGGATTCCTGCCTCAAGGATAAACCAAAAGCATCGAGGCGATCCCACCGCCCCCTATCGCCAGTCCATAGGCGATCCGGCGTTTCATAAAGCTGCCCTTTGTCCGATCGGCGCGACCGAAGGCGGTCAGCCCCAGGCGGAGCACGATTGACAGCAACACGACCGCCACACCGCTCAGCGAGACGACGAGCAGCAGAAACAGGCCGTTTGAAAGGGCGAACCATAAGGAGACGGCGGCATAGAGCTTGACATCGCCGCCGCCGAACCAGCCGAGATGGAACAGCAGCATTCCCGCCCCGAGCGCGATCGCGAAATGCAGGAGGTGCGACCACAGCGGCGCGGCGAAGGGAAAGCCGGCGAACGACGCGATACCCCCGAGCAGGAGCAGGAGCAGCGGATAGATATTGGGAATGATGAAGCGGCGCGCATCGGAATAGGCCGCCAGCGCCAGGATGACGACATATGCTGCCTCGATCACAATCAATGCGCGACCCTTTCACCACCGCGGCCCGTTACTGCGGCATATTGCTGCCAGAGTTGCTCATCATGACGCGGGCGTTCGAGCAACGCCCGACTCAATAACGCCTCGGCAAGGAGGGGATGGTTCGCCCGCTCGGCGCCGAGGCCCGCATATTGCAGGCGTCGGCTCCACATCAGATCGCTATCCGATGACCGCCGCGACGGTTGCTGACCCAGCATCCCGTTTGCGTAATCCAGGTTGATCCGGGCTTCCGCCTGATCGGGATCGAGGATCAGCAGCCCGGAAAGGACGCGCGCCGCCTCCACGCCATCGCCAGCGAAAATCAGGGCGACGCCAAGGTCCCCCCGCACGCCGATGTTCGCGGGATCGAGCGAAAGGCTGTTGCGAAACGCCACGATCGCTGAGAGCGCCCGGTCGCGAGCGAGGTACAGCCGCCCCGAACTGCGCCAGAACACCGGATCCTCGCGGCAGGCATTTTCGGCGCTGGTCACAACTCGGTCGGCCCGATCAAAATCGGAAATTTGGACGAGAGCCGCCATTTCGGCGGATAATTTCCGGCATTGCCACCGCTCGTGAGCGTTGATCGACGTCAAAAGCGGCACCGCCTCGGAGGGCCGCCCGACGGCGATGAGCCATTCCGCGCGCATCAGGGCGATATCGCCGTTGTCGCCCCCCGGTTGCTTCGCCAAGCGGTCCAACAGCGCCCCCGCTTCGACATATCGCTGGCCGACCAGCGCGTCGTCGACTGCACGAAGCATATCCGCGCGCGCCGAATCTGTTTCGCTTGCCGACGAGCCGGGCGGTTCGGTCGCCAACAGACAGGCGGCCGAAATCCCATAAAGGATGACCGCCATCGCAACGGCAACGATCCGATTGCTGCGCGGATATATCACGTCGCCCCGGGTGCGGTTGGCAGGCTGATGCCCGCGAAATGGCTCAGGCGATTGAGTTGGTCGAGATAAGCCGCAACCAATCCGAGATAGGCCTTGTTGCTCATCGCCACCGGCGGGAACGCGGCGACGGCTGTCTCCGGAACGATCGAACAGAGCGATCCGGCGGCCTGGGTCGCGATGAAGACCTCGCCAACGCTGATGCGGAGCATCCGCATCCCGCCCTTTGCGTCGCCCGGGTCCGCAGGATCTGCACTCGCCAAGCAAGCGATCGACATTTCGTCTGCCGGCGCCATGGACGGCGCGGATGGCCCGTCGGAAAGCCCGGCCTCGATCAGCAAGGGGCGAAAGCTGACGCCGAGTGGGCTTGGTTTCCGCAATTCTTCGCTCGCGACCGCCGATGCCTGTTCGGCCCGCGGCATTTCGGCGGACAATCCCGGATCGATGACGGGAGACCGGGACGCCGCGGCCGGCTCGGCTACGGGCGCACCCGCACCATCGGCCAACAGCGATCGACGTTTTTCGGGTTGCCGCGATGCGGCATAAAAGGTCGCAAGATTGTGACGCGTCCGCTGATCATCGGTCCGCAAGGCCAGCGCTTTCTGAAAATAGCGCTCCGCGACGTCGCGCCGACCGATACCGTCATAGGCGATCGCCAAGCCATTCAGGCTGTCGACCTCAAGCGCCGGATCGCGGCTCGCTGCCTTGAACAGCTCGATTGCCAGTCCATACTGCCTGGAGGCGAGAAAGGCGCGCCCGCGTTCGAGCGATTGCGCCGACGAAAGACCGGCGAGGACCGGAACATCCCTGACCACGGGTAGCGCGGATTGCAAACGCGGGCCGAATGAGCAACTGGCCAACGCCAGCCCGGCAATCAGCATATAGGCGGGGGCGCGGATATGCATGATCAGCCAGCTCCCGCCATCGCCGGTGCGACGTCGCGGATCACGCGAACGGCAGCCGGCAACATCAGCACACCAACCATCACGGGTAACATGCAGGCAACCAGAGGAATCGATAGGAGGACAGGTAGACGATGGGCCTTTTCTTCCGCCCGCATCCGACGCTTTTCGCGCATTTCGGAGGCGTAGGTGCGAAGCGTCGTCGCGATGCTGGAACCAAGCTTGTCGGACTGGATCAAGAGGGTCGAAAAGGCTCGAATTTCGTCAACGCGCGTGCGGTCCGCCATGGCGCGCAACGCCTCTTCGCGACTGGCACCAGCACGCAATTCCAAGGTCGTCTGCAAGAGCGTTTCGGCAACAAGCGGGTGCGATGTCGTCATCTCGCGCGCCACCCGGTCGAGCGCTGCTTCGAGCCCCAACCCTGCTTCGACGCAGACCAGCATGAGATCAAGGCAATCGGGAAAGCCATTCACGATTTCCTGCCGGCGGCGATCCGCCCTGGCAGTTAGGTAAAGGCTGGGCAGAATGAGCCCCATCGCGGCAAGGCCCGCCCCCTGGAGGTAAAGGCTCAGCAGGGAGACCGGCTTGTCCGATGCCAGTTGTGGAAAGACAACTAGCGAAGGCAAGAGGAAGATTAGCAGAAGACGAACGAGCGTGAAAATCTTCGGGGCCTGCGGCGACCGGTAACCTGCCGCGATCATCTTGCCCTGTAGAGCCTTGGGGTCGGAGTCGCCGAGCGAGAATCCTCCTCGCTCGATCCTTTCGGTCAGCCTGGCCCAGGCACTGGCCTTGGCGGTCGAGGCGTCCAGCACGGCCGCCGCACTTTCGGAGATGGCGGTCTTCGATTCCTCTCCGAGGCGGCTTAGAATCAATCGGCGGCTGAGCAAGGCTCTGATCGCCAGAAAGGCGCCTGCGGATACGAGGGCGAACAGAAGCAGCAGGACGGCCCATCGCATGAACGGAGACAAGGCGATTTGCTCGACCATGCTATACTTTCAGGTCCACCATCCGCCGGATGGCGATAAAGCCGATCAGGTAAAGGAGCAAAACCCCGGCAAAGCCGAAGATGAAAATCGGATCCCCCGCGACGTCGAGATAGAACCCCGGGTTGACCGTAAACAAGCCTGCGAAAGCAAGGATCGGCAGAACTGTGAGAACGAGAGCGGTCATCCGGCCTTCGGAACTCAGAGCGCGAACCTTCATGAACATGCTCGCGCGCTCGCGAATGACCCGACTGAGATTTTCGAGGATTTCCGCCAAGTTTCCGCCCGTTTCCATCTGAACGGAAACGGATACGACGAACATGTCGATATCCGGCAAACCCCAGCGCTGAGCCATACGCGACAGAGCTTCACGCAACCCGAAACCAAAAGCGATCTCGTCGGCGACGATACCGAATTCGGTGCCGACGGGATCTTCCATTTCCTCGACCAGCAGATTGAGCGCCGCAGGGATCGGATGACCCGCGCGCAATCCGCGAACAAAAATATCGAGCGCCACCGGAAACTGACTCTCCATGCGCCGACGGCGCGCGTCGGCTAGCCGGCCAATCACCATCCAGGGCAATAATATGCCGACGACTGCGCCCATCGCCACCGCCAGCTGGATCACGCCGAAGGTGACGGCGACACCCGACCAACCGGCGAGCACGAGGATCAGCGCGGCAACCGCCAGCGCGCCGAGCAGCATGGCGCCGAACACCTCGCGCGCCGAACGTTTTATGTTCGCGGCATTGAGCATCCGGTGAAAAGCACGCGCAGCGTTGGAAACCCATTGCGGCGCCCCCGGAATATCGTGCGGCATGTCCTTGCGCAGCCTGGCGGTCACCGTTTCCCGGTCAACACCTGACTCGATCATCCGCAAACGCGCATTGACCGCCCGGCTCTTGGCGCGCCGGTCGGCAATGGCGCCACCCGCCAGCTGCGCGACCAGCACGATGAACGCGAAAAGGGCCAGCATCGTCAGAAAACGAAGAGCCGTATCGTTCATGTCAGGTCACCGGGCGATCAGGCCGGAACAGGTCCGGCGACAATTCGACGCCATGGGCCGACAAGGTCTCGAGAAATTTGGGGCGGATGCCCGTCGCCTCGAAATGGCCCAGCACACGGTTGTCGGCATCTCGCCCGGTCATACGGAACAGGAAAATATCCTGCATCGTAACGATCTCGCCTTCCATGCCCGTGATTTCGGACAGGCTGAGCAGCCGTCGACGGCCATCCGAAAGGCGGCCGATCTGTATCACGACGTTGATCGCCGACGCGATCTGCGCCCGTGCCGCCCGCGGCGACATTTCGATGCCACTCATGCCGACCATCTGCTCGACGCGCGCCAGCGCATCGCGTGCGGTGTTGGCGTGGACCGTCGTCATCGACCCGTCATGGCCGGTGTTCATCGCCTGAAGCATGTCAAACGCCTCGCCGGCGCGGACTTCGCCGATGATGATGCGGTCGGGACGCATGCGAAGCGCGTTCTTCACGAGGTCGCGCTGCGTCACCTCACCCCTTCCTTCGATATTGGCGGGGCGCGTTTCGAGGCGCGCGACGTGAGATTGCTGCAATTGCAGTTCGGCGGAATCCTCGATGGTGACGATACGCTCACGTTCGTCGATAAAGGAGGAAACCGCATTGAGTAGAGTCGTCTTGCCCGATCCGGTGCCGCCTGAAATCAGGATATTGCGCCGTGCCGCCACCACGCCCTGCAGCACCTGCGCGACGGCAACCGGAACGCTGCCGAATTCGACAAGTTTCGCCATGTCGATCGGAATATGCGAAAATTTGCGGATCGAGAGCAGCGAGCCATCGAGCGCGAGCGGCGGCACGATCGCGTTGACGCGCGCCCCGTTCGGAAGGCGCGCATCGACAAACGGTGAGGACTCGTCGATCCTGCGCCCCACGCCGCTCGCGATCTTCTGGATGATACGAAAAAGGTGTCGCTCATCCTTGAAGCGCGTATCGACAGGTTCGAGCAGGCCCAGCCGTTCGACAAAAACCGTGTCGTGACCGTTGACCAGGATATCGGTGATCGTTTCGTCCTGGAGCAGCGGTTCGAGCGGGCCCAATCCGAGGAGTTCATCGAGCACATTGGCGACGAGCATTTTACGCTCGATCGCGGTCAGCGCCGTCTGGTGCCGTGCAAGAATGCCGGCGATCATGTCACCTGCCTCCGCCTCGATCTGCGCGCGCGACATCTTGTCGAGTTGCGCGAGATTGATTTCATCGAGCAGTTCGCGATGGACCCGCACTTTCAGCGACAACAGGGCAGCGCCACGTTCGGGTGCGCCGTCTCCGGACACGGCGGCCTGAGCCGGCGCGGGCGCCGTCGGCCCATCGGTTTTCGAACTTTTCTGCCGCTGGACCTGCCACATGCGATCTAGTCCTTGCCCAACGCAGCGGCGACCTGTTCGGCGAGCGCCGCGAGATCGGTTGCGACCTTGTTCTTGCGCGCCACCGCGCTGACGAGGACGCCCTGGTCCTGCGCCGACTGAACGACCGCATAGTCGCTGTGGACGGTCGCAAAGACCGGATAACGGAGCGCGTCGGCGGCGTCTTGTACGCCGATAGTCCGGAACATTCTCTTTTCGACACGATTGGCGACGACCCGGATGCGCGAGGGATCGATCCCCGTTTCCTCGAACAGGGTCAGCCGTCGGCGCGCCTGACGCAAGCTGCCGATCGACAGATCGACGATCAGCAGGATCATATCTGCCTTGTCGATCGCCGACAGCGTCCAATTGGCCCAATTGCCGGGCAGGTCGAGTACCACATGGCTATATTGCCGCCGCGCGAGGTCGAGTACGCGCATCAACTGATCGATCTCGACCGCTTCGAGCGGCGCGATCTTCTCGGGCGCCGCGATCACCGCAACGCCTCCATCGCTGGCGGCGACGCTGCGCAGCAGTTCGCCATCCACCCGCGTGCCCGCGCCGAGCAGTTCGTCCATCGTGAGCCCGGAGGGGCGGCCGAGATAGGAGGCCGCATTGCCGAACTGGAGGTCCAGATCGACGAGGCAGCAGCCGCGCTCGCTCACCCCGCCCAGATAATGGGCGATGTGCGTCGCGACGGTCGTCGCGCCGATCCCGCCGACGCTTTGCGCAACCGCGATCACCGGAGCCAGTCCGGCGTCGGCTATCGCCTCCTTTGCCGTCACCGCGAGCAGGTTGTTGACCGCATCGTCGAATTCGGCGCGCTGGATCGGCAGCGCGATCACATCGTCGACGCCCTGGCGGATCAACGCGCGCGTGGTAGCGAGATCGCCGTCGCGCAGCGCGACGATCAGTGGCAAGCCCGGGTGGCGCGTGCGCAGCGCGGTCAGCCGCTGCATCGACCGCGGATCGCCCGCACCAAGTTCGACGACGATCAATTCGGCATCGCCGATTATGTCGGGCAGGATCGGTGCATCGGCGGCGAGGCTCACCAGTTCGAACGACAGTTTCGAAAATTCATCGCTCGCGAGCGCCGACCGTCCGAACTCCTCCTCCGAAATCAACAGTTTGATCTTGCAGTTCAAGCGGAGAAATCCATCGCTTACGGGCGTTTCCATGTCGATATTCTTGCCCACGGTCCCATCCCCATCCTATTTCGGCGCGCCCACCTGGGTGTCGGTCGTGCGGATCGTGTCGGGCCGCTTCACCTTGTCGGTCCGGTAGCGATCGACCGCCTTGGCGGCCTTTGCCGCCTCTGTCGTGAGGATCGGATCCTCATATTGCGGGTCGGGATTGACGACCTGCGCCGCCATCGTCTGTCGCACCGCATTGCCGAAGGTGGCATCGGTCGGCGCACAGCCGGCAACGATCAGCGCGAGCGCCGCGGCGGCGCCATGGCGGGGATCAATAGTCATAGCCGCTTCCTTCCTTGGGGCGTGCCGCGGTTCCCGTCGTCGCCGGTGGCATCTGCTGAACCGGGGGAACGGCGGGAACCGCGGTGTCGGTGCGACCCAACAGGAACAGGTCGATCTCCGCCGGTTCGCCCACGCGCTCGGTGGGCAACGCCACCTGGTTCGGCCTGATCGGCTGAACGAGGCGTGGGGTGACGACGATCAACAATTCGGTTTCGCCGCGCTTGAATCCCGACGAGCGGAACAGCGACCCGATAATCGGGATCGATCCGAGCAGCGGCACCTGGCGCACCGTCGTCGCGAAATCCTGGCGGATCAACCCCGCGATGGCGAAGGATTCACCGTCGCGCAATTCGAGCGTGGTCGACGCGCGCCGCGTCTGCAGCCCGGGAATAGTGATGTCGTTGAGGACGATCGAATTATTGGGGTCGATCGAGCTGACTTCGGGCTCGACGATCATGTTGATCACGCCGTCGGCAAGGATCGTCGGCGTGAAACCCAGGCTGACGCCGAACGGCTTGAACTCGATCGTGATGCTCGATCCGTTGTTCCCGCCGCCACTGCCCCCGCCTTGCACGACCGGGATCGGAAATTCGCCGCCGGCCAGGAAACTCGCCTTTTCGCCCGACAGCGCGACCAGCGTCGGTTCGGCGAGCGTCTTCGCCAGTCCTTTGTCCTCCAGACTGTCGAGCACGCCCAATATGTCGAGCCCGCCGAGGCTGAAGCTCTTGCGAAAGATGCCAAAGCTTTCGGTGATCGACCCGAGTTTCAGCACGCCTTCACCGGTATCGGCATCGGGAACAAGGGATGCGCCGTTGCCGATCACACCATCGAAGCTCCCCGATCCGTTACGGAAGAAGCCGCTGACCCCGATTTCCTTGCCGGTCTGGCGGTTGATTTCGGAAAAGCGGACTTCCAGCATCACCTGCTGGCTCGACCCGACCCCCATCATGTTGACGACCTTCTCGCCCGCGTAGGTTCCCGCGATCTGGACGGCGTTCTGCGCCGCCGAGGCGCTGCTGACGACGCCCGACAGCACGACCGCGTCATTCGCGATGCGCGCGCTGATATTCTCTCCGGGCATCAGTTCGGAAAGCTGGCGGCGCAGCGACAGCACATCGGGGCCGACCGCGACATCGACGATGGTGATGACGCGCCCGCCCTTGTCATAGACGGTCAGGCTGGTCGTCCCCATCTTCTTGCCCAGCACATAGATGGAGCGGTCGGAGATCGGCATGATGTCCGCAATCTCTTCGGACCCGATCATCGCGCGGCCGAACGGGCGGTCGAGCGTCACCGTCTGGCTCTTGTTCAGCGGTACGTCGAGCTGGCCGGCATGGACGCCGGCGGCGCTCATCTGCGCATGGGCGGCAGGCGCCGCGGCGGCGAAGGCCAGCGGCAGCGCGAGCGCAAGGGCGACCCGGCGCATGGCGCGGCGGCGAATATCACGAGCCATGGCGTTTGACCTCATAAGTGGTGGTGGACACGCCGCGGACGATTTCAACCGACGGCCCGGCGGGGCGCGGCGGCGCGGCGGGCGCTGCAGCGCGCGGTGCGGCATAACGCGGGGCCGCCATCGGCGTTTCGCTGTAGAAGCCGGGCGGCAGGCCCGCGAGGCCGGGCGAGGATTGCGGCTGCCCGCGGCGCGGCGCCGAGCGCCAGCCGCTGCCCAGATCCTGCTGGGTGACGGTCAGGTTCGCGCCGTCCTCGAGGCTCGTCACATTGCGCAGCGCGAGCGATATGGTGCCGATCTCGCGCGCCAGCGCGAGTTTCTGCGCGCCAAAGGCATCGACCTCCAGCGTCGCGGTCTTCGCGACCTTCGGGTCGGTCTTGTCCTCGTCGGACACCTGGTCGATCGCGATGACACGTACCTTTTCGAGCACGATGTCGGTCATCTGGTCCTTGTCGTCGGCTTCGCCCCCCATCTCGCGGGTCACGAGCACATCGACGACATCGCCGGGCGTCAGCAATCCGCCAACGCCGGTCACCGCATTGACCCCGACCGCCACCGCGCGCATCCCCTCGGGGAGCAGCGCCGAAACCGCGGCGCGGCCGCCGATGCCGGTGATCTTCGATGAAAGGATGGGTTCGCCGACCGCGATCGGGCGAAGCGCCACGCGCGCGCCGCGCGGGTTGTTGATGATACCGATGCTGGTCTTGAAGGCGCCCTCAGGCAAGGAAGCGGCGGGCCAGCCGACCAGCTTCGTGTTCTGCACCGTCAATTCAGTGCCGAAATCCAAAGGCTGCGACGCCACGAGCACCTGAACGAGCTGGGCCTGTTCGGTCCGCAGCTTTTCCTTCTTTTCGACCCCGCTGAAATAGGCGTTCGCCAGAAAAACGACGATCAAGCCCAAGATTATTGCCGCCCCGGCAACTATAGCATTTCGTCCCGAAAACATTGGCCCGCCCCCACTGACCTCAATGTATGATATTGCAGCGGGCCGAATTCATCGAGCCCGCTGCAGATAGTCGTTTACGGCGTGGTGACGGGCGCCGCATATTCGAGTTTGTCGATTTCGTCGGCTGCTTCGCTCATAGCACCGCCGATGGCGTTGCCCAAGGTCACGGCGCCAATTGCAATGCCGGTGCCGATAATCGCGAGAATGAGGACATATTCCGCGGCCGAAGCGCCGCTTTCGTCACGCACGAAATTCTTGAGGAAATTCTTCATGGTCTGACTCCTTACCGCCACCGAGAGGCGGTCATGCCCAACCTTCCCTCCCCCATGGAGGCGGTCAGACATTCCCGGGGAAGGAGTGCATAAGAACCGACGCGACCCGGTTTTGAAACTGCGGCTTGCGCCGGTTCAACCTGTCAATGCGGCCCCCCTCAGGAACCCCATGATTCAATCCCTTTTACTCCCGGCGGTCAATGAATTATTAACCCATGTTCTCAATGCCCTGGCAAGCATACTTTGTTAACCATTCGCTAAATTTAAGTTAACGGCGAATCGATTTGCGCGAGTCGCGGCCGAGTCGAAATCATGGGTTGCTCCGACGCTTTTCCCTGGCCTGGTGAATCAGGGCGCATGCCATGCTCGCTGCGACGTCGGCGACAGGGCGCCGTCCTTCACCCGCAACCGCCCGGGTCCGGCATCATTTGTTAACCATGCCGACTTTACAGAGAGGGCGAAGCGGGAGAGGCTTTACGGCATGACCAGCGTAGCGATCCGAACGATCAGGGAAAGGCTGCTTCGCCAAAGCATACGCTTCGTCGCGCCGCTGGAAGGCAAGGTTCGCGCGCTGTTGCTGGGCTGGACGATCGTCGTCGCGTCGATCTGCCTTGCGCGCATCCTGTTCCCCGCCTCGCCCGCGCATGGCCTGTCGTCGATGCTGATCCTGCTCGTACCGCACATGCTGATCCTCGCCAGCCCCTTCTTCGCCTATTGGACCGCCAACGCACTGTTCCCGCGCGGCACCGATTTCGCGCAACCCGAAATCCGCCTCGCGCGTATTGGAAACTGGCGCCCCTTGGACGCCCTGGCGGCGCGCGACCATTCGGCCTTCGGTCCCGTCGGGGTCATGGCATCGCTGCTGCTTGGCATGTTGCTGAACATACCCATTCGTACCGCCGAATTCATGGCGGGCGTTCCGGCAATGACAGGATCGGCGCCCATATGGGGCCAGATGATCTATTTCGCGATGGCGACCGACCTGATCGTGATGAATTTCCTCTATACGCTCTGCTTCTTCATGGCGCTGCGCCGCATGCCCTTTTTCCCGCGCATGCTGCTTCTCGCCTGGGGCGTCGATGTCGCCTCGCAAGTCGTGATCGCGCAATATGTCAGCGGCGCCCCAAACCTGCCCGCGCAGGTCGCGGCGGCTATCGCGCCGCTACTCGAAAGCAACCTCACAAAGGCGTTCATCAGCATCATCGTCTGGATGCCCTATCTGATCCTGTCCGAGCGCGTGAACGTCACCTATCGCTGGCGCCAACCGGCCTAGTGTCAGGACCTTAACAATCAGAGGGGAGTTGCACGGGACTTTGAGATTCCGTCGCCGCAGACTATCCTGCCCCCGACCTGATTGCTTGGGGGAGCAGTCCCGATGACCGGCGAAATGCGCGTCAGCCTATTTTTTCTGTTTGTTCTTATCCTGATATGGACGACATTGGCCTCGGCCGGTGTCGAGCCAGTCGGCCTGCTGTCCTACCTGTCCAATCTGGTCCTGTATCTCGCGGCCTGGTTCTTTTTGGCAGCCGCGCAGACGCTGTGGAGCCTGTACCGGCACCGCCCGGACCGTCCGCTGCGCTACCTCCGCGATGGCGCATTCGGCCCCGCCTATCGTCGGCAAATCCGGGAATCGCTGCCGCTTCTGGTCGGGGTCGTGATCTTCATGCCGGGCTTTTCGGCAATGAAAAGCGCGATCCCGCTATTCAACGATTATGACTGGGACCAAAGCTTCATCGACCTCGACATCGCGCTGCATGGACGGGATCCGTGGCGCATTCTGCAACCGATGCTGGGCCACCCGCTCGTCACCTCCGCCATCTCGGTCGCCTATCACCTGTGGATTCTGCTGATCTATGCCGGAACGATCTATTTCGCGCTCTATGTAAAGGACCGCCAGCTACGGGTCCGTTATTTTGCGGCCTTCTTCGGCATATGGACAATCAACGGCGTCATATTGGCGACGCTGATGGCATCGGTCGGTCCCTGCTTCCTCGAGCCCTTGATCGGGAATGCGCATTATGCCGAACAAATGGCCTATCTAGCCAAGGCCAACGAAACCTATCCCGTGATGGTCATCGATGTTCAACAGCAGCTTATCGCCTGGCACGCCAGCGGATCGCACGGCCTCGGCCGCGGGATCAGCGCGATGCCGTCGATGCATGTCGCGCTCGCCTTCCTCTTCTTCCTCGCCATCCGTCAGGTCAACCACACGCTCGGAGTCCTGTTTTTCATCTTCTTTGTGACGATCCTCATCGGGTCGGTCCATCTGGCCTATCATTATGCGGTCGACGGCTATGTCTCCATCCTGATCACGGCGATCGTCTGGAGCGTTTGTGGCGCGCTGTTTCGGCCGGCCGCGCATCATGCTGCGAATGAACCCTATCCGGTTACACAACGCGGATGATGACGCAGGCAAAGCAAAGCGCTGTCCGCGAAGCCTCGATCGGAACGAGGTGTTGTGACTCCAGTGAAACTGGCAGAATTTTCGGGCGCCAACCCTGGAAAGTCCGCCTCGATGCAAATGAGGCAGGGCTCGAACATCGTCGTCACGCAATACATGCATGTTCCTGGACGATGTGTCTGTCCGAATGGCAACGCGAAGGCACGTGCTGCGCGGTGGCAAAGCGAGCGTTCACGGCAGTTAGTGATTTGAGCACGTTGGACGCTTGGTGACAGATTGGATATCGAATATCGCCGATTGCGGAGATAGACATATCAACGCGATGACCAGTTTGCAGCTGCGGGTCCGAGCCCCGGAACGTCGGCTATGAGGCGCCAAGCGGACGTCGGCTATCTCATGCCTTTCGTCCGTCCGTTTGCGATCTCCTCCGAGATCATGCGGTAGCTCTGCAGCAGCAAAGCCATGCTTCCCGCCTCTTTTCGAAGAGCAGTTCGAACTTCATCTACGAACCGGAGCCATTTCTTTCCAGATGCACGAAGGGCTACGCCAAAGCACTCTTGCTTTGCGCGACATTTCGCCAGCGGCACCCTTACTTCGGCGCGGCGATGAAAAGAGCATAAACGAAATAGCGATTTGGATGGTGAAGGTTGAGCTTCCGCCTCGGGACTGCCTATTCGGTGGGCATCCAAAAAAGCGCGCCTCTCTTGCCCGTCTGCTTCGACACCACCGAACTGCCGAACCTAGCCTTCTCGTGGAGGGTCGTGCCGTTTGTCTGCAAATCGAGCAGGTTCCTCGTCGGCAAGCCGTGCTGGCGAACGGCGCGTCCTCAAGCGCCGGCGCAATCAGCTCCCAGCCGCGATAGCCCTTCAGGAATCGCGATGCCATAGAGGGGCGACACCGACGTAGGAGCCGGCGCAGGGGTCGAGAACGCGGCCGACGATCGAGATCGCCGCAAGAGCGGCCGCGACGCCGAACAGCGCCGGGCCGAAGCGCGTCACCGCCCGGCCATCCGGTCGGCGTCGACGATGGCGCGGGCGAAATCCTGCGGCGCTTCTTGCGGAAGATTATGTCCGATGCCACCCGCGCTCGTCCGATGCTCGTAATGGCCAATGAATTTGGCGCGATAATCCTGCGGCAGCGGGTGCGGCGCTCCATTGTCATCACCTTCGAGCGTGATCGTCGGCACCGCGATCGCCGGAAAGGTCGCGAGCTTCGCTTCGATCGCGTCGTAGCGCACTTCGCCCTCGGCAAGCCCCAGCCGCCAGCGATAATTGTGGATACTGATCGCAACATGATCGGGATTGTCGAGCGCAGCGGCCGACCGCGCGAACACCGCTTCGTCGAACGCCCAGTGCGGCGAGGCCGTCTTCCAGATTAGCCGTGCGAATTCATGTGTGTTGGCGGCATAGCCCTGTCGTCCGCGTTCGGTCGCAAAATAATATTGATACCACCAGCGCCGCTCGGCTTCGGGCGACAGCGGTTTGACGTTCGCAGCCTGGCTGCCGATCAGATAGCCGCTGACCGAAACCAGGGCACGGACGCGGTCGGGGTGGAGCGCGGCCAAGATGCACGCCGTGCGCGCGCCCCAGTCGCATCCGCCGACGATCGCCCGCTCGATCCCGAGCGCATCGAGAAAGTCGAGCGCGTCCATCGCGAGCGCGGCCTGCTGTCCATTGCGCGGCGTCGCATCGGACAGGAAGCGTGTGGCGCCATAGCCGCGAAGATAAGGCACGAGAACGCGATAGCCCTGCGCCCCCAATATCTGCGCCGCATCGACATAGGTATGGATGTCGTACGGCCAGCCGTGGACAAGCAGCACCGGCGGGCCGTCCGCCGGCCCAACCTCAGCATAGGCGATGTCGAGCAAGCTCGTGCGGACATGTTTGAGCGGTCCGAAATCGGCAGGCGCCGCCGCCGCGCGGGCCGGCGCCGAAAGCAGCATCGTCGCAGCCGACCCGGCCAGCGCCTGCGCCATGAAGCCGCGTCGATCGGTGTCGCGAAACAGAGTCATCATATCATCTCCTAGGTGGCGTCAGGGAATAAGTAGCAGCTTGCCGGTGCTCCGGCGGCTTTCCATATCGGCATGCGCGCGCGCCGCATCGACAAGCGGATAGACGCCGCCTATTTCGACCCGCAGCTTTCTTTCAATAACCCATTGGAATAATTGCGCCGATCGCTCGCGCAGCAATGCGGGCGTGGGGATATGGTCGGAAAAGACCGCGTAACCGAGCTTGATGCTCTTCGGCAGGCTCATGATATCGATCGGCCCCGGACCGCCGAGTACCGGTCCGAACCAGCAAAAGGTGCCCGACCGCCGGAGCGAGGCGAGCGAGTCCGCGAATGTCGCCGGGCCCGAACCGTCGAAAACGACATTCACCCCTTCGCCGCCGGTCAGCGCCAGGACCTGATCCGCGAAATGCCCCTCGGCATCGACGATGACATGATCGGCGCCGGCATTGCGTGCCGCTTCGGCCTTTGCCACGCTCGACAGGCGCCCGATCACCGTGCCGCCGCGCAGCTTGACGATCTGCGTCAGCATCATGCCGAGTCCCCCAGCCGCGGCGTGGACGAGCGCAACGTCACCAGGCTGCACGGGATAAAAGTCGGTCGCGAAATGGCTGGCGGTCAGCCCCTGCATCATGATCGCCGCCGCCGTGCGGTTGTCGATCGCATCGGGGATTGGAACCAGCGCGCCCGCCGGCACCTCGACCTGCTCGGCATAGCTTCCGGGCGCATAGACCCAGGCGACGCGCTCGCCGATCGCAAAGCCGGTAACCCCCTTACCCAAAGCGACCACGCGCCCCGCGCCTTCGACCCCGATCACCTTGGATTCTGGAACATCGGTCCACGCGATGCCCCGGCGCACCCCGATATCCATGAAATTGACCCCCGCCGCCGCGACCGCGACTACCACCTGTCCCGGACCGGGCACAGGTTCGGGAACGTCGATCGGGCTGAGGTCGCCGTCGAGCGATGTCATTGCAATTGCTTTCATCTCATCTTCCTTATTGAATGATCGTTCCATAATTAGTCAAAAAAGGGGGTCATCGAAGTGCGCGAAGCGTCAACTCTCCCAGGTAGGCCAGATGTTCGGGACTTGCCCCGCCCCGCGCGGCGATCCTTATCCCCGCAAAACTCGCCACGAACCATGTCGCGATCATATCGGGATCGAGATCGGCGGCGATGTCGCCGTCGGCCTGCGCGACCTCCACCTGCGCGACGATCGCGGTCCGAAGCGAACGATCGGCCGTCGCACGGATTTCGTTGAGCGCGGGCCAGGACGTCCCGAGTTCGGCGATCGAATTGACGCCCAGACAGGGCTGGCCCGCCGCCCGAACGACGCGGTCGACCATTGCGCGAATGCCATTTATGGCACGGTCGCCGGTTCGGAGGGTCTCCCTATGGGCCTGTGTCTCGCCTAGCACATAGCGATGCACGGCGGCGCCATAGAGCCCCGCCTTGTCGCCGAAACTGTTGTAGAGGCTCTGCCGCCCGATCCCCATCGCGTCGACGAGCATCTGAGCTGACGTGCCCTCATAGCCGTGCTCGCGAAATACGCCAATCGCGGCGTCGAGCGCAACATCGTCGTCAAAGGTCTTCGGTCTCGCCATGGCCACGATATAGAGATTATGGAACGATTGTTCAATAATTTTTTCAGGCACGCGATCAATCGCGATCTATGCACCTGACGGAGCCTAGGGCCGATAGCGGCCGTCCGCTCACGGCCAGCATTGTTACGCTGTAGACGGCGCTGAACGGGCCAGCCCTGCCCACATATCGCTGGCATAACCGCCAGCGCGCCTGCGATTTCGACCCGCCAAAAAAGCGGGTGCGGCCAATCAATAATAATCCTCGAGAACCAATTCCACATCGTCTTTGGCAAGCATCGAGAGCGCATAGCGTGTCCCTGGCGGCCGCTTGCCGAGATTGCGATGGTTCTGGACGCTGGCCGGACCGACCTGCTCGTCGTTGATTGCGACAATGCTGTCTCCTTCATGGAGGCCTGCTTTTGCTGCCGGGCTGTCTTTGGCCACATGGATGACTTGCAGGTGATCGCCCGCGTGAAGCACGCTGAGCCCGGACGCGTCTCGCACAAATGGCCTGTTCGATCCGTTTGCACGAACCAGCTGCATCCGGGCGCGCCCGAAAGCCAGACAACAACGAAAGCGCATGAGAAGCGGAAGGCCCACTATCATGGGCGCAGCAAAATGCCAGACGGGTGGAACCGCGAAGGGCACGTCACGGAGAATGACGTCACCCACACGCAAGCTTTCCAAACGGCCGAGCTGGCTGATAGCGACGCCTTCGACCCCGAGGCTTGCGCTGGAACCTCGCCTCATGCGGCCGAACAGATTATTTGCCTCGGCATATTCGGGGTCGACGTAGAGCGGCGTCGAGCAGCCCAGATCGATGATCGCTGCGGCCTCCAAACCCTCCTTCGGTGAGATGGTGGTGCAGAACAGCCCGTCGGCCGTCTGCACGACCGGCAGCCAGTGATTTATGTTATCGCTGCCATTGGCCCAAAACCGGAGCGCGGCCCGATCGGGGTCTATCTCGACCATGTTGCGTACAAAGAATTCTCGCCCGAGCACCAGTTCGATCGACATTCGCGCAGCGCGTGCCATCGGTGCCAGATCGAGTATCAAGGCTGACGTCGTGAGCAAATGCGCGGCGCCAGCCTCGATGTGTAACGGGCCGGTCATTCTGGCTACGGTCTCTCGTGTGAGCGCCGTAACGCGATGATCGCGCACGCCATGCAGCCGATGGCGAGCCGCAAAGCCAGCATCCACCGCGGAGCGGGTGGCGCCGCTGTCAAGAACCGCTCTCGTTTCGACGCCGCGGATCTTAACCGGGAGAGTCAGTAACGAATCCTCCCCGTTCCCGCAGGCGACCCAGTTTCCAGTGGGTGCCTCGCCTCCTCGTTCCGGTACGGCACGCGCTGGCGAGGCACCGATCATGCCGCGGCCGCCAGTCGTTCGAGCCTTCCCGTTGCGCCCTGGAGTTCGACAATGAGGCCCGAGCTACGCCGCCGCTTGATCCACTCTTCGAGCATTTCGGCGCAGGTATGGTCGATGTGCTTCAGCCGTTCGACATTTAGCTTCAGTCGTCCCGCCGCCGGGAGGTCATCGAGGAGCGCCGTCAGCTTGGGCAGCGCAACGAAGGTCGCTGTGCCGTCGAGCACGATCTCCCGCGTCTCACCCTCTTGCCGCTGATCGGTGCGCAGCCGCAGCCTCCGGACGTGCGGCGCGAGTTCGAGCGTCGAAAGCGCCAGACCCACGAGCACACCGGTCAGCAGATCGGTCGTGACGACCATCAGGAACGTGCCCGCCCAGATCAGCGCGGGAAGCGGGCCATAGCGGTCGAACAGATGCTTTACATGATCGAGGCTGACGAGCTTGACGCCAGTGACGACGAGCACGCCGGCAAGCGCCGCCATCGGGATTTCGCGCAGAAGCCAGGGCAGCAGCGCGACGAACCCGAGGATCCACACACCGTGCAGGATCGTCGAAAGCCGCGTGGCACCGCCAGCCTGCACATTGGCCGAGCTGCGTACGATCACACCGGTCATCGGAAGCGCGCCAGCGACGCCGCAGAGCAGATTTCCGACACCTTGCGCGCGCAGTTCCTTATTATAGTTTGTCCGCACGCCGTCGTGCATCCGGTCCACCGCCGCCGCGGAGAGCAACGTCTCGGCGCTTGCGATAAAGGCGATCGCAACCGCCGTGGCGATCAGCGTGGGCTCGGCAAAACGCTGCAGCATGCCCGCATCGGGCAGAGCAATCGCGCCGACGATCGATTGCGGAACATCGACGCGAATAACGTCGAGCCCGAAACCATAGGCGACCAAGGTGGCAGCCACCACACCAATGAGTGCGCCGGGCACGAGGCGCAGGCTCTGCGGACGCACGCGTTCCCACCCCAGCATCGCCGCTATCGTCAGCACGCCAACAGCGAAAGCGGCCAGCGCTCCGCCACCGGGCGTGAGCCCAAGGATGCGGCCGGGCATCGCCACGAGATTGTCGATCCCACCGGGAAGCGGCTTGGCATCGAATAGCACATGGAATTGGCCGAGCACGATCAACAAGCCGATACCTGCAAGCATCCCGTGAACGACGGCGGGCGAGATTGCGCGAAACCAGCCGCCGAGCCGGAAAACGCCGGCCGCAATCTGGATGAGCCCAGCGAGAACGAGGATCGGGCCGAGGGCCGAAAGCCCCTGGTCGCGCACGATTTCGAAGACGATGACGGCAAGTCCGGCCGCCGGCCCGCTCACCTGAAGCGGCGATCCGGCGAACGCACCGACGACAATGCCGCCGATAATTCCGGTTATCAGGCCCTTTTCGGGCGGAACCCCCGAGGCGATCGCGATCCCCATGCACAATGGCATCGCAACGAGAAAGACGACGATCGACGCGGTCAAATCGCGCGAGAAGGTTTTGCCGAGTGTCGGCAGGGCGACGTTCATCACACCGCTTCCGCGAAATCGGCGGCGCGCCGCGAGGCATGCGGCAGAGCGACGGGCAGCGGAGCGTCCTCGCGCAGCGGCATGAAGCGGCCGGTCGCTCCGTCCAGGCCGAGTATGCAGCCGGCATGAATATCGACGAACCAGCCGTGCAGCGCGATTTCCCCGCGCGCGAGACCCGCCGCTACCGCGGGATGCGTGCGCAGATGGGCAAGCTGAATGACCACATTTTCGAGCGAGACCGCGCGGATCCGCTGGATGTCATCCATCGCGGGATAACTATCGGTCACAACCTTGTGCGCGGCGTGTGAATGACGCAGCCATGCCGCGACATTCGGCATGCTACTCAGGTCCTGATTGACAGCCAGCGCCTTCATCGCGCCGCAATCCGAGTGCCCGCACACGATGATGTCTCGGACACCAAGCGCGGCGACCGCATATTCGACGGTCGAAGAGACACCGCCATTTTGCGTGGCAAAGGGAGGCACGATGTTGCCCGCGTTGCGGCACACGAACAGATCGCCAGGCTCGGCCTGCATGATATGTTCCGGGACGATGCGCGAGTCCGCGCAGGATATCATCAGCGCCTTCGGACTTTGTCCGTCGCTGGCGAGGCGTCCATAGAGTGTGCTTTGATTGGGAAATGTTTGCTTTTCGAAAGAAAAGACACGGCCGATCAGCTCGTTCACCGAGGGGACTCCTTGATTGGCGCCGAAGGGAGAAGCGGCGCGAACCCGGAGTTAGGCCCCGAACTTTGCTGCGACGCAGCATTTGTGTAAGCAAATGTTTCCGGTTGTAAGGAAGTGTTTCCGCCCGCTCAGCCTAGCGGAATATCAATCTCGGCGCGCAGCCCGCCTGTTGGCCGGTTCGACAGACGCAGCATGCCGCCCTCCCGGTGCGCAACGCGCCGCGCGATCGGGATTCCCAAGCCTAACCCGAGCGTATCGCGGCTCCGCGCAAGGTCCAGCCGGACGAAGGGCTCGAGCACATGCTCCAGTTCATCTTCGGGAATGCCCGGGCCGTCGTCCTCGACGCAGAGGACGACCCGGCCATCCTCCATTCGAATACTGACCTGCGCCCCGCCGGCATATTTGATCGCATTCTCAACGAGATTCGACAGAGCGCGCTTGAGCGCCAACGGACGTACGACGATCTCGAGATGGTCCGGCCCTTGATAGGCCGCCAGATCGCCCATGTCCGAAGCATCGTCGACGATTGTGGCCGCCAAGACCGCTATGTCCGTCTGTACGGGCTTTTCAGGATCGCTGTCGCCGCCATAGAAAGCGAGCAGCGAAGCGACCATCGCTTCCATTTCGCCGACGTCCTTCTCGATCGAAAGGCGCAAAAACGGATCGTCGATTGCCTCGGTGCGAAGCTGCAGCCTTGTGAGCGGCGTGCGCAAGTCGTGGCCGACCGAGGCAAGCGCCTCCGTGCGATCGGTGATCAGCTGATGGATGCGCGCCTGCATTTCGTTGAAGGCGGCAATCACGCGCCGGATTTCCGATACGCCGACCTCGGGAAGAACCACGGCGTCGCCTTCGCCGATCCGTACCGCGGCGCGCGCGAGCATTCGCATCGGAGAGAGGACGCGGCGCATGAGCAGTCCGCCAATGAGGATCAGTGCGATCGCGGGCACCAGCGCCAACAGGAACCGATTGATCCGCAGCCGCGAGGGATCGACGAGCTGCGTCGCCTTGAACTCCAGCGAGCTTCCGTCGGCAAGCGACAGTTGGCCGGTGACCTTGCCGTTACGTCCCGGCTCCTTCAGATGCAGGCGCAAATTCTCATGCCCCAGAGCTGGCTCCCATCCGATGATCTGCGTGCGCATTTCGTTCAGCGGCGCCGCCATTGGCATGAGCGGGAGGCTGGTAGGATGCCATTCGACGATGAAGGTTTCGCTCGACAGACGGGCCGCGAGGGCCGGGCGTTCGCTGCGCGGGCTCGCATTCAGCAAACGGCTGGCAGCGGCGAGATGCTCGGCCACGCGGTGCGCCTCATCCTCTTCGACGCGCAACTGCCCCGCGCGCTCGTGAAGGAAGGTGCTGACGGTAAATTCGATCGTGATCGCCAATAGCAGGATCAGAAAGATCCGCCCGACCAGCCCGAGCGACGGCCGCATGGCGTCGGTCACCGACGCGACACTTCGACGTTGAACATATAGCCGACGCCGCGAACAGTGATGATCGGCGCGCTCGCATCCTTGTGCGAAAGCTTGCGCCGCAAGCGGCTGACCAGGACATCGACGCTGCGATCCGAAGCATCGCCGAGCCGCGTTCGCGACAGTTCGATCAACCGTTCACGCGCAATCACACGTTGAGGATTCTCCAGAAAGCTCGACAACAGATCAAACTCTGCCCCCGTCAACTCGACGATCGCGCCCGTCGGAGAATGCAGCTCGCGCCTCGAAAAATTGACTATCCAACCAGCGAATTCAGCGACCTGCTGTCCCCCTTTGCCATGCTGACGATCCAGACGCCCGCGGCGAAGCACGGCACGCACGCGAGCGGTCAGCTCGCGGGTGCTGAATGGCTTGGCGAGATAATCGTCGGCACCCAGTTCGAGCCCGACGATTCGATCGGTCTCGCCGCCCTTGGCGCTCACGAAGATGATAGGCACTTCGCTCTGCTGGCGAAGCTGACGGCAGAGATCGAGGCCGCTGGTTCCGGGCAGCATGACGTCGAGCAGCACAAGATCGACGGCCCCGACATCCAGCGCCAGCCACATTTCGGGAGCGGAAGCTGCAGGCCGGACTTGATAGCCATTTTGCTGAAGTGCGCGAGCCGTAAGCGTGCGCAAGGCGGGATCGTCCTCAACGATCAAAATTGTGGAGGCAGTCATGGGAAAGTCTATGCCGTTCGTTCGTAGTCTCTGGTGATGAAAGCCCGGAGGGCTGATGGTCAGGCGACCCGCCAGCTCCAGATAGGGACGACGCGCCGCCCTTCCAGTGCGCGCGTGGGCGCAGAAACATTTTCTT
This sequence comes from Sphingopyxis sp. CCNWLW2, assembly GCF_037095755.1. NCBI lineage: Bacteria > Pseudomonadati > Pseudomonadota > Alphaproteobacteria > Sphingomonadales > Sphingopyxidaceae > Sphingopyxis > Sphingopyxis sp. CCNWLW2. The sequence continues at coordinate 2,212,092 of NZ_JBAWKJ010000001.1, read as the reverse complement.
ACAACATCCCCGGCGCGCGCGCATGCTTCCCGACAGTGAGCTTTGGGCCTGTTGAAAGACAGACGGTCGGCAGCGGGAGAGCAGAGGCTGCGGAACAATCCGATCGAGCTGCTTGATGGCTGAGACCACCCGCGCAGTTCAGCAATGTTTCCTTACGTTGGCGACACCTGAGTGCATTATTCGCCCGGTATTTGCTCGAGCCATGGCGGCGTCCCCCCGCCGGTTTCATGGTCTTCAAGGAGTTTCACTCGTGCGTTTTTCCAGCCTGACCCTTGGCTTGGTCGCAGTTGTCCTCGCTTCGCCCGCGGTGGCGAACGCTCCCGCGGTGCCGAGACAGCTCGCAAAAATGGATGCGGAAGCCTTCCGCGCCAAAGCCACGATCGACGACGACGATCTGGAGTTCGCAACAATTATCTCGACCCGCAACGGTTTTCGCAAAAAACGGCGGCTGAATGGCTCTACTTCGTTCGACAGCCATGTCGAAGCCCATGTCGACAAACGCACCGGCGAAACCCGGTTCGAGGTGCACCAGTCCCTGCGCTATTGGGGCTCGCAGCGTCTCTATGACACGGTCCACTTCGCGGATCGCGATGGCAACCTCGTGGCACAGCGGCTCGATCACGCGCGGCGCGGCGACGACACCATGTGCCCGAATAGCGACTTCAACGGCGATTGCGCGCTGACGATGAAGCTGGTCTTCTCGGTCGACGAAACCCAGCTCAGGGCCGCCATGACCCGCGCGGAAGGCTGGGATCTCAAATTCAAGGGGCGGCCGAATGGCCGAGACGACCTCCGGATCCGGATCGTTCCGGCCGAGATCGAAGGGCTATTGCTTGCCGTCGACGACTATCGCGCGACGTTGTCGGCTTAGGTCAGCGATTGATCCGCAAGCCGATCCCTCCACCGCACGGGCGTTCCGCCGAATAAGATTAACTCGGTAGCACTTCCCGCAATGTTGTCACTTTGTGCGCACTTCGCGATTGCTCCGCTTTCAGCATCGCGCCAGGTCAAACTAGTCGCGAGATGGCGGCCCTCTGTCGATCTGCTTGGGGTGAGGAATGATTCGCCGACTGTCTTGAAGCTCGGGATCGGCGGAAGCGAGATTGTCGATCACGTGGAACAGCAGCCGCCTGAGGGTATCGACTTCGGTATCCGATAAATTTTGGGTGGCAAGCGCCTGGATTTCGGCGGTCCTCGGCATGAGCAGCTTTTCCAGGCGCCTGGCATGCGGAGTCAGATGAACCAGTATTTCACGCCGGTCGCGGCGGTTGACGGCGCGGCGCACCAAACCCGCCCGTTCCAGTGCGCGGAGCGCAACCGCAGTCGTCGCATCGCGCATCGCGAGCCGGCGGCTGAGTTCGCGCTGACTGATCCCGTCGTCGCTCCAAAGTTGGCGGAGGAACGTCCATTGACCCGAGGATATGTCATATTCGCGGGTGTGCTGCTCGCGTAGCCGGGAAAAGGAGCGAAAGATCAGGCGAGCGAGATAGCCGAGGCTGTCATCAAAAGCCCAGTAATTCCCGGCAGGCAGCCGCTCGCTCATCATTTCCCTTCGACCGCTTCGTGGCGGACCGCACCTGCCACCGTGTCGACCAGTTCATCCAGCAGGGTCCGGAGGAGGGGATCGGCGAGCTTGCCGGTCGCGTCGAACGCGCGATGGGCGTGCGGCACGCTGAGCTGTTCGGGCACCACCCAGGCGTTCACGGTGGTCAGAATCTGGCGAAGCTGGGACAGGCCGCGCAACCCTCCGAACGGGCTCGATGACGCCGACAGCATCGCGAAAGGCTTGCGGCGAAAGGCGCCATAGGCCTGCGCCGCCTCGCCTTCCCCCGGACAGGAAATCCAGTCGAGCGCGTTCTTCAGCATCGCCGTGACCGAGCCATTATGCTCGGGGCTCGCGATGATCACGGCGTCATGGCGCCGGAACATCGCCTTGAGCGCCAACGCCTCGGGCACCTCGTCGATCGACAGCGCTTCGGCGCCGAACAACGGCAGGCGATAGTCCGCCAGCGACAGGCGCGTCGCAGGCAGCCCGCGATCGCGCGCCGCCTGCACCGCGCAGCCGATCAGCTTCTCGTTGAGCGAGCCCGGGCGAATGCCCCCGGCGAGCAGCAAGAGCTCCGGCCGCGCCATCCTGCCTCGTCCGCGCAATCAGAAGTCGAGCGACAATTGCAGCGTCACCGTCCGCGGCGATCCGACGAGCGCCATGTGGCTGTTGCCGCCAAATACCGGGGTATTGAATCCCTGGCTGGTGGTGACCTTGTTGGTGAGGTTGCGGCCCACCAGCGCGAGTTCCCATCGCCCGTCTTCGCGGCCCACCGCCAGCCGAGCGTCATATTTGGTGAAAGCGGGCTGCGAGTTGAGCGGACTCATGTCGGGCTGGAAGAAGGAACGCGACTGATAGTTCGCCGAGACATTGCCGAGCACATACAGGCTGCCGGACACCGGATATTTGGCCTCGATGAACGCATTGCCCGTCCATTCGGGCGCGCGGACAAGGCGAACCCCCGCCAAATTATTGGTTCGCGGGTTACAGGTCGCCGGTGCATTATAGAGGCAGGCGCCGCCCGGATAATCCTTGTAGTGGGCATCCAGATACCCAAAACTGCCGCCGACGCGCCAATGGTCGCCGAGGCCGATATTCGCGTCCATCTCGACCCCTTGGGCGATCGCCGACGCCGCGTTGCCGGTGATGAAGGCGGTGCCATTATATTCGGACACCTGCAGGTCGGCGAAATTGGTGCGGAACAGCGCGACGTTGAATTGCCCCTTTCCGCCCAGGAAACGGAATTTCCCGCCGAGCTCCCATGACCTCGCCCGTTCGGAATCATATTGGAAGGTCGCGACGCCGCTTTGGATGTTGAAAAGGAGCAGCGCATCGTTCGACACGAACCCGCCGCCCTTGGTGCCCGTCGCATAGCTGAGGTACACATAGGCATCGCGCGAAAATTCGTACCGGATGCGCGCCGAATAATCCCACAGGCTCTCCTTGCGCGTTTCGGTCAGATCATAGGGCAGATAGGTCGGCGGAAAGACGCCGACATTGCTCGAGATCGCGTTGCCCACGCGGCGTTCCTTCGAATAGCGCAGGCTGCCGCTGAGCATGATCCGCTCGCTGACCGGCACCTCGACCGACGCAAAGGGCGACCAGGATTCGCCGGTCTGGTTGAACTGGCGGAGCGACAGGCCGTTGAGCGGGGCGGGAAATCCCGCGCTTGCTGCGTTGAAGGTCGACGCCTGCTGGATGTGCAAATCGGTGTCGATATAGGTCAGCCCGGCGATAAAGGCGCCATCGTCGCCGATCGGGTGCTGCGCGCGCACTTCCTGAAACAGCGAATTGGACTGTTCGGTGATGTCCGATTCCAAAAAGGTCAGCGGACCGTCATAGTCCATATTCACGCCGCCCTTCAGCTCCTGCCAGGCGGTAACCGACGTAAAGCGCCAGTCGCCGGCATCGAGGTTCATCGTCAGCTGCGCCATCGTCGTTTTGGTGTTGTCATATTCGGGATTGGTCCCCGCGGACGCACGGCGGAACGAGGGATATTCGGGGACATTGGCACCCGAATTGCGCACCTTGTTGCAGAGGAAGCAGCTCGCATCGCCGATATAATTGAACACCAGCGCGCCGCCGTCGACGCGGTTCGACGAATGCTCGACCTTGACCAGTGCCTCGAAATCGTCGCCCGGTTCCCACAGGATCTGGCCGCGCACCGCTTCATAACGGGACCCGAATTCATCGCGGCCGGTCAGCGTATTTTTCATATAGTCGCCGATCGCGCCGGCGCGCCCGGTCAGGCGGACACTGATCGTGTCCGATACCGGTCCCGAGACCGCGCCGTCGAGGTTCCAGCCGCCATGCTCGACCTCGCCGCTCGCGCGGACGAAGCCCTCTAAATCGCGCGTCGGGCGGCGCGTGACGACGCTGATCGCGCCCGCGTTCGTGTTCTTGCCGAACAGCGCGCCTTGCGGCCCGCGCACGATCTCGACGCGCTGGATATCGAGCAGCGGGTTCTGGAAGGCTCGCGAACGGCTGAGATAGACGCCGTCGATGAACAGCCCGACCGACTGCTCGAACGACAGATTGCCCGTCCCGGCGCCGAGGCCGCGCATCGTGATCGCGAAATTGCCATTGGTGCGGTCGATCTGGAGGTTGGGGACGCTATCGGCGACATCGTCGAACAACAGCGTGCCCTTTTCCTCAAGCTGTTCGCCACCGACCACCGCGACGGAAATCGGTACTTCCTGCAGCGTCTGCTCGCGGCGGGTCGCGGTGACGATGATCGTCTGGTCGTCGCGCGCGCTCGCGCCGTCTGCCGCAGCTTCCTGCGCAAAGGCGGGTGTTCCGAGGGCGAGCGCCATCGCGCCGCCGCAAAGCAGTGTTTTCATTTTCATAGTCCCTCTCCCAAGGTGACAGGTCAGGCGAGTTTCAGCGTCTCATATTGTGTGGCCGGACCCGGATATTCGGCACCCTTGTCCTCACCAACCTCGGCTTCGATCAGCGTGTTGGTCCGGGCGTTCAGGCGTTCGATCAGCGATTTGTGAGCGTCCGGTCGCCAGGCGAGATTGTCGATCTCGTCGGGGTCGGCCGCCGTGTCATAGAGTTCGAGGTCGTTATGCGCGACGAGGTCGTCCCAGCGCTTCGGGATATGATGCTGCGAAGGCGCGAAATAGCGCGCGAACTTGTAACGGCCGTCGTGGACGCCGCGGTGCAGGCGGCGAAGCATCAGGTCGTTTTCGGGCAGCGGCTTCGTCTCGGCAGCGCCTTTTGGCACATCGGGGGCGTTCCACCCGTAGCGCACGGCATAGTTGAAGAGGATTCCGGCGTCGTCGCGGCGCGTCCGCGCGGCGGACGAAGCGATCGCCGCCGACAGGTCATGGCCCGCCAGCTTCGGCTGCATTTCGCGCGCCGCCGCTTCATCGACCCCGGCGAGCGCCAGCATCGTCGGGACGAGGTCGACCGCGCTGCCGAGCGCATGGGTCGTGCGCCCGCCCGGAAGGTCGGGGTGGACGACGATCAGCGGCACGCCGACATCCTCCTTGTAGATCGTCCCGCCCTTCTGCCGCATCCCGTGTGCGCCGGCGCGTTCGCCATGGTCGGAGGTGAAGAGGATGATCGTGTTGTCGAATTGCCCCGAAGCGACAAGCGCGTCGAACACCGTCTGCATGTGCCGGTCGACGTCGCGGATGCAGTTGAAATAATAATTCTGGTTGCGGCGCCAGACCGCCTCGTCCTCGTGCCGCATCCGGCCGTAGAAGGCGCCCGAGCTGGCGTTGATCGCGGCGTGGGCGCGCGGCTTGCGCGACAGGTCGTCGGCATGAAAGCTGCGCGGCAGCGGGAATTTCCAGTCGCGGCCATAGACAGGGTCGCCCGGCGCGGCGAGCAGCGGCGCGACGAGGTTCGGCCGCGCGCGCGTCGCCTCGCCCTCGCCGCTCGGGTCATAGAACATGATGTCGTGCGGATTGACGAAATTGACCGCCATGAACCACGGCGCCGCATCGTCGTCGTCGGCAAAGGCGCGAAGCTGGCCGGCGGCTTCGGCGGCGGTCACCCCGTCGCTCATGAATCCTTCCCACGAAAGTCCCTCGCGCTCGCCGTTGAAATTATAGCCCGAAAAACCGAAGGGCTCGAGAATATCGCGCGTGTTGGGGAAAATTCCGCCGGCGACGCCGCGCAGGTTCAGCCCCTCGTTGATGTTCGAAAGATGCCATTTGCCCTTGTAGGTCGTGCGGTAACCGGCGCGGCGCAGCATCGTCCCGATCGTCGGAATCTTCGGGCTGAGCTGGGGATGCGGCGGCGAGTTGGGATTGGCATAGACGCCGCTGTGCTGCGTGTGCAGCCCGGTGTAGATGTTCGAGCGCGACGGGCCGCACGGCGTCGTGTTCACATGGAAGCGATCGAAGAGAATGCCGCGTTCGCGCAACCAGTCGTGCGCGGGCAGCGGCAGCGCGGCGGGAATGTCGGCGAGCGCCCGTTCCTGGTCGTTGACCACCAAAAGGATGTTCGGGCGGCCGCCGCGCCGCTTCTGGTCCGCCCGCACCGGCGCGGCGCGTTCGGCGGCGGCAGCCCCCTTCGCGCTCGCGCCCTGCACCGCCGCCAGGGCCGCAGCGCCCCCGGCGAGCAATGTCCGCCGGTCGATCTCTCCCGTATCGCGCATCCCGCACCTCCCAAAGCCGGTCGTGCCGAAGTTTCTTAGTATGCTAAGATCATGGCAGGCGAAAAATTATTGTCAAGTTGCTTGCGTAAAATTTTGTCAATCTCAAAAGACCGGGGTGTTGGGCGGCAAGCCGATCAGCGACCGTCCGAGCAGTTCGGTCGCGCCATCGAAATCATAGACGACGTGGCTCGCCATCACATTGACGTCGCGCAGCGCGCGCTGGAGCGGGCTGCTCGTCATATGCGCGCTCGACCCCGCGCCTTCGACCAGCAGCCGGATCGCGTCGCGGCACAGGTCCATCGCGAGCGCGACCTGTGCGCGGAGCGCGATGCGGTCCTCGTTGCTCACCAGCCCGTCTCCGGCCGCTTCGGTCAGTGCGACATTGCGCCGCCCGACCTCGCGCAGGATCATCTCGGCGGTCTGCGTCTTCGCCGCAGCTTCGCCGAGCCGCATATGTGCCGAGGCCTTTTCGTTCTGCTTGACCGTGGTGCCGAGCATGGTGCGAACCCCGATGCGTTCGCGAAAATGATCGACCGCCGACCGGGCGACGCCGACCGCGCCGATCGCCGCCGTGATCGCAAGGAAAGGCGTCATCGGCATTCGGTAAACCGGATTGTGCGCGTGGATCTTTGCGCCGGGCGCGCAGCCCATGCGCATTTCGCCCATGTCCATCACGCGATGTTCGGGGACGAAAATGTCGGCGCAGCGAATGTCGTTGCTGCCCGTGCCGATCATCCCGTCGACATGCCAGGTGTCGAGCACCTCGACCTGGTCCGCCGGCAACGCCAGGAAAAGCTGGCGCGGCGGGTTTTCGCCGGGAATCATGCCGGTCACCATCACCCAGTCGGCATGCATGACGCCCGTGCCCCATTTCCACCGGCCCGTCAGGCGATAGCCGCCGTCGGCCGGCTGGGCGACGCCCGGCGGGTTGGTGGCGCCGGGTGCGATGACATAGGGAAAGTCGCCGCCGAAGGTCTCGTCCTGCAGCTTTTCGGGGAATTGCGCGAGCATCCAGTTATGCTCGACGCAGAAAGCGGTGACCCAGCCGGTCGAACCGCAGCCCTCGGCGATCGGCAGCATCGCGTCGATGAAACTGTCGATATCGAATTCCAGCCCGCCATAGCGCTTGGGAACGAAATGATAGAAGACGCCGGTCTTGCGGATCGCGTCCCACACGGCATCGACCGGGCGGCGCAGCCGTTCGCATTCGAGTGCGTGCGCGGCGACGAGCGGCTTGAGCGCGGTCGTGCGGCGCACCAGTTCCTCGGGCGTCAGCGCCACGAGTTCCGCGCGCGACAGCCAGTCGCCGCCTTTCGGAATCCGGCGATCGGCGAAAGGCTCCTCGTCTGCCCTGCACGTCTGAACGGCGATATTCATGACATTCTCTCCCGGCGAGCCGTTGAATCGGCTGTTGCGGCCACCATAGGCCGGGCAGAAATAATGTCAAGAAACTTAACTAAATTGGCAAAGCCCGTCCGGCCGACCCCTCGGGCTCTTCCAGCGCTTCGGGCGGCACGCGCGGCGGATCGCCCCAATCCATCCGCATCGCGTCGCGCAGCCCGTGGTAGGCCGGAAGGCCGATCCGCTCGACGAGCTTCAATTCCAGATAATGCAGCGCCTTTGCGGCCGCCCGGCGCGTGTCGTTCGCCTGTTCGGCGAAACGGACGATCCGCGCGCGCCGGTCGCCGGGGTCGGGGACGAGTTCGACGATCCCGCGCGCCTCGAGCTCGCTGAGCATCAGGCTGATCGCCTGCCGCGTGACGCCGAGATTGCGGGCGATGCGCGTCGCGCGATGCTCACCCGCCGCGATATTGGCGATCAGCATCGACTGGGCGCGGCTGACGTTGGGAATTCCAGCTTCCTTGAGCGCGGCCTGCAGCGCTTCGTCGAACCAGTAGACGGCGCTCAGCAGATTCATCATCAGGAACGGGCTATCCATCGTCGTCCTCCTTTGGCCGCGGTGCGGGCCCGTCATAATGTCCGCGACGATCTCCGGGCAATCCGCAGCGGCATGGAGCCCGGTCCGGTTACGGTCAACCGGCGTCCGTCATTTTGGCGAGATCGCGGGCGAAAGCCGAAAAGCCCGCGGTGAGGATGATCGCCGCGAGCGGCAACGCGATACCCGTCACCAAGGCGATCGAATAGCGCAGCGCCCCGTCGTCACCGAACAGATGATCGGTGAGCAATGCCATCAGCATCGGACCGAAACCGAGCCCGGTCAGGTTGACGACAAAGAAATAGAGCGCCGTGACACGCGCACGATATTCGTTCGGCGTGATGAACTGCAACGCGACCGTTCCGACGCCGTGCATCGTCAGCATCGGAAAGGCGAGCGCGAGCATCACGAAGGCGAGCGTCGCATCCGGCATCAGCGCCGCCGCGAGCAAGGGCGGCCCACCAAGCAGGATCGACAGCCGCATCACGCGCAGATGCGCGTCGGGAACGCCCTTTGCGAACATCCGGTCGGCGAGCGTCCCGCCCATCACCAGCCCCGCCGCACCCCCGGTCGCCATGATCAGCCCGAACCACAGCCCGGCCTGCGATACATCCATGCCATAGGTGCGCGCAAAGAAGGTCGGCACCCATGCGATCACGCCGTACATGACGAGTCCGATCAGCGACATGCCCGCGAACAACGCCCCCAGCGCGGCGCGCTGTCCGGCAAGATGCGCCAGAAAGCCGGGCGCCGAGGCCATATCGTCGGGTGCGGCGGTCCGCTGGAGGCCATGCCGCAGCGGTTCGCGCACGGTCAGCAGCAACAGGCAGACGAGCAGCCCCGGCGCTGCGACCCACAGGAAGATCGTACGCCAGGCGTCGACCGGACCGATCAGCGGCAGGTCGACCATCGGCGCGGCAAGCACAGCCTGCACGACAAAAGACCCGAGGATCATCGCGACGCCCGATCCGAGCGGCACCCCGATCGAATAGACCGCCATCGCGCGTGCAAGCTTGTTGCGCGGAAACATGTCGCTGAGCATCGAATAGGCGGCGGGCGACAGCGCCGCTTCGCCCACCCCCACTCCCATGCGCGTAAGAAACAGTGTCGCATAGCTTCCGGCGAAGCCGCACGCTGCGGTCATCACGCTCCACAGCGCCACGCCCGACACAATCAGGTTCCGGCGGTTCCAGCGATCGGCGATCCACGCGATCGGAAGGCCTAGCACGGTGTAGAAGAGCGCGAAGGCGAGCCCGATAAGCAGGCTGACCTCGGTATCCGAAATGTTCAGCGCAGCGCGGATCGGCGCGACGAGCAGGCTGAGAATCATCCGGTCGACGAAGGACAGCGTATAGGCGAGCAGCAGAACGCCGACGACGTACCAGCTATAGGCGGGGCGCGGCCAGCCCGGCTCTGCACCCGCTTCCCCGCCCAGTTCGCCTTGCGGCGCGCCTGTCGCGATCTCCGTCGCCATCGATCCTGTCCTCCCGATCGCCGCTCGCTCTTGCACCGCAAGCCGGCCTGTTATATAGAAACAGTTACTTAGCAAACTAAGTAAATTGGCGACCGAGTCAAGCATGATCGGGACGCACGAAAAAACAACGTGTTGGGAGACGCGATATGACAAATTTCGGAAGGAAGCAGTCCATCCTCTTCTTGGCCGGCGCGGCGATCGCCGCGCTGCCCGCAGCCGCCGCGGCGCAGGAGGCCGCCGACGACACGAGCGGCGACATCATCGTCACCGCGCAGCGGCAGGAACAGCGGCTGCAGGACGTCCCCGTCTCGGTCACCGCCTTCAGCGCCGAGCAGCTTCGCGACAACAGCATCGAAACGGTGCAGGACATCGCGATCCGCACCCCGGGCCTTGCGGTCAGCGCGGTCGACCCGATCAACACCAACTTCGCGATGCGCGGTATCGGCAGCGCGCCGGGCATCAGTCAGAACGCCGGCGGCGACCCGTCGGTCGTCGTCTTCATCGACGGCGTCTATGCCGGGCGCGGCGGCACCCCCGACCTCGACGCGCTCGACCTCGAGCGCGTCGAGGTGCTGCGCGGACCGCAGGGCACCTTGTTCGGCAAGAATGCGATCGGCGGCCTCGTCCAGTTCATCAGCCGCAAGCCGACCGACGAGACGAGCTTCTTTTTCGAGGGCACCTACGGCAATTACGACCGTGTCGGGGTGATCGCGCGCGGCAATATGGCGCTGACCGACAAGGTGTATCTGTCAGCGGGGCTGTCGCACAAGCAGCGCGACGGCTTCGAATATAATGAGACAACGGGCAATGACGTCAACGACCTCAACCTGACGACGGGCCGCGTCGCGCTGCGTTTCGTGCCCACCGACACGCTCGACATCATCCTGCGCGCCGACATTTCGCATCAGGACCAGAAGGGCAATCCGCGCCACAATAATTGCGACACCAGCTTTCAGGGCGGCATCCACTGCGTCGGCATCAACCCCGATCCACGCGTCGTGAACGCCTATATCGACGGCGAGGTCAAACGGACGATCCAGACCTATTCGGCCGAGGCCAACCTCGACCTGCCGTTCGGGACGCTGACCTCGCTCACCGCGCTGCGCAAGGTGAAGTTCAATTTCGTCACCCCCTTCTTCAGCAACCCGGTCAACCCGCCGGCGCAGATCGAATCGACGAGTTTCGGCGAAGAAGACAACAGCCAGTTCAGCCAGGAGCTGCGCCTGTCCTTCGACGCATGGGGCGGGCGCCTGAAGGGCCAGACGGGCGTCTATTTCCTGAAGGAGAATAACGATCGCGTCGAAGGGCAGATCCAGGATTTCCCGAGCCCCGCCAATTCGGGGATCGGCATTTATCCGCAGTCGGTCAACGCGCGCAGCGTCGCGGTCTTCGGGCAGGTCGATTTCGAGATCGTCCCGTCGCTGACCGCAACGGTCGGCGCGCGCATGACATGGGAACGCAAGAGCGGCCGTTTCGCGGGCTTCAAGGCCGACAGCGGCCCCGGCCTGCCGCCGCCGCTGGGCTCGCTCGCCGGCTATGACGTGACCGGCAAAAAGAACTGGAAGGCCTTCACGCCGCGCTTCGCGCTCAACTGGAAGGCGACCGATGACGTGCTGCTCTATGCCTCGGTCGCGCGCGGCTACAAGAGCGGCGGCTTTCAGGGACTGTCGGGCACCGCGGCGGGGGCTTCGACCCCCTATGACCCCGAATTCGCCTGGGGTTACGAGGTCGGGGCGAAGACCGACTGGCTCGACCGGCGCCTGCGGCTCAACGTCGCGGCGTTCCGCACCGACTATTCGGACCTCCAGGTCTCGCAGCTCGTCCCGCTGTGCTGCGTCGTCGTCAGCAACGCAGCGAAGGCGCGGATCAAGGGGATCGAGGTCGAGGCGGTGGCGCGGCCGTTCGAGGGATTCCAGATTGACGGCAGCTATGCGTATCTCGACGCGAAGTTCACCGAATATACGATCCCGGGCCTGAACTATACCGGCAACCAGCTGCCGCGCTCGCCGAAGAACAAGTTCAACATCGGCGGCCAGTTCGAAACCCCGGTCGGCGACCTGTCGGCAAAGCTGCGCGTCGATTACAGCTGGGTCGACGATGCGTTTTTCGAGGCGTCGAACATCCCGCAGCAGCTCTGGCCTTCGCACGACAATCTGGATGCGCGCCTTTCGCTTTCGGGTCCCGACGATCGCTGGGAGTTGTCGCTGTGGGGCAAGAATCTGACCGACGAGCTGACGCCGACTTACGTCACCTATTTCGGACCCTTTCGCCAGATCCTGACGCCCTACGCGCCGCCGCGCACCTACGGCGTAACGGTCGCATTCAAGATGTGACCCGCGGGCGCGGCGGCACCCCTTTCGCCGCCGCGCCCGCTCCCCTGCACTAGTGAGAGGATGACCGATGGAAGAACCCCGTTTCCGCTACCTCTGTTCGTACAGAGCCAGCTTCACCGAGCCGCAGCAGATGATCGGCAAGGCGCATTTCGGGCGCCGGATGATCGCTGCGCTGACCGGCGGCGAGGTCGAGGGCGAGCGGCTGCACGGCCGCGTGATGCCGAGCGGCGGCGACTGGGCGACGATCGACGACAATGACACGCTGCGGCTCGACGCGCGCATCACGATGGAAACGCACGATGGCGCCTTGATCTATGTCTCCTATCGCGGCGTGCTGCGCCCGCTGTCGGCCGCGCACAAACATGCGCGGAACGGCGGCCCGCGGACGCCGGAGGAAAAGGCCGAAGTCTATTTCCGCACCACCCCGATGTTCGAGACCGGGGACGAGCGCTATCTATGGCTCAACGACATCGTCGCCGTCGGGCTCGGCGCCAGCATCGGCGGCGCGGTACGCTACGATGTGTTCGAGCTGCTTTAGGAGGGTCCGATCGCCGGCGAACTGGACTTCCGGGAGCGCATAGCGGACCTCGGAATCGCTCGCAGGAAAACGCAGGCCGCCCCCCTCGGTGTACCCAGTCGGTTGGCGACCATGGCTCGCCCCCCTCTGGAATCAGGCTTCTATGACCTGGATCCTGCGGCGGAGCAAAAAGAGCCCGCCAGCAAGCATCGCCGTCGGGACAAGCATCAGCGTGAACGCGGTGCGCCCGTCGAGATGCGCGAAGATGGCGCCGGTAATGACCGATCCGGTCGTCCCGCCGAGCGCCGAGAAGACGACGACGAGCCCCATCAGCGACGGGTGCTGGCGATTGGGCATGGCGCTCAGCATCACCGAAATGATCGTTGGATAGACCGGCGCCAGCGCGATGCCGATCAGCGGAAAGAGGAAGGCCGCGATCGGCGCGTCGCCCCACCTATGGATCGCCCCGGGGGCGACGCCGTCGGCAAGCGGCAGCACGAGGATGATCAGCGCGGCAAGCGATGCGAGGCAGACGTTCAGTACCGGATACCAGTCGAAGCGCGCCATGACCGCGCCCGCGCCGAAGCGCCCGATCGCGAGGCACGCAGCGAACAGGCTGGCCGCCTGCACGCTCATCTGCGCTGGCAAGTGCAGCACCTCGTTGTTGAAGGTCGGCAGCCAGCTCTGGATTCCCTGTTCGATCAGCACGAACAGAAAGGCGCAGGCGACGAAGACCAGCACCAGCGGCAGCGCCGCGAGCTTGAGCATCGCGACGAACGGCGGCCCCTCGCTTGCGGCCGCTTCTTCGCCCTCGTGCGTGCGATGTTCGTCGACCCGCGCTGTGAGTAACAGCGCGAGCGCCAGTGCCGTAATCGCGCCGAGCACCCAATAGGCGTTCAGCCAGCGGAGGCCGGTCGGGTCGATGAAGGCGCTGAACACCCAATAGGAGGAGAGGACGCCGACCATGAACATGCCTTCGATCAGGCTGGTCAGGCTGGCATGCTTTCGCGGGCTGTCGGTCACGAGGCCGATCATCGAATAGACGACCACCTTGGCAACCGCAAAGGCCGCGCCGACCATCGCGAAATGGAGCTGCGCGGCGCCGAAGCTGCCAACCAGCGGCATCACGATACAGCCGGCGATCGCAAGGATGAGCGCGCCGATCAACGCGTTGCGAAGGCCAAAACGCGGCAGATAGCTCGCGGTCACAAACGACACGACCGCGATCGTGATGTCCTTGAACCCCTCTAGCGTGCTCGCCTGCGGCTTGGTGACATCGAAACTGGAAATCGACTGAAGGATCACCGTCCCGACGCTGTTGAGCAGCATCGCAAAGGCGACATAAGTCAGGATCAGCGCGGCGATCAGTCGGGTGCGGGCCATCGGCTGTCCTTAGCAGAAAAAGAAGGGGTGACCGCGAAGAGGCCGCGGCCACCCAGGGAGGGATGATCCTCTAGAATTTATAGGCGGCGCTGAAGCGGAACGACCGGCCGAGGATCGGGCGCGCGTTGACGACTTCGCCCCCCGTCTGCCCCAGGGTGCGCGGATCGCCTTCGGTCAGCCCGACCTTGTCGGTCAGATTGTCGCCGGTCACCGCAAAGGTCAGCGCGTCGTTGACATCGACGGTCACCCCCGCATCGATCTTGAAATAATGCGGCAGCGACTGGGTGTTCGCGGTGTCGGAGAAGCGGTCGCCGACGTAGCTGAAGGTCGAATAGAGCGAGACCTTGCTATTGTCGCCGAACTCGATGTCGTACGACGGCGTCACACGCCATTGCCATTTCGGCTGGCGTTGCACGCGGTTGCCGCTGAGGTCGATCGTCCCGCCACCCGCGAAGAAGTCACGGTATTTCGCGTCGAGCCAGGTGCCCGAAAAAGCGATGGCGAAATTGTCGATTGGGCGGATCTGCCCTTCGAGCTCGATCCCGGTGCTGCGCGCGCCGCCGATGTCGGCAACCGGCGCGCCATTCTGGATCACCGTCGTCACCAGCCCCTTGAACTTGGTATGGAACAGCGTGGCATAGAGCGACACGAGATCGGTGCGGACCTTCACCCCGCCCTCGAAATTGTCGACGCGCGGCGACACGAAAATCCCGTCGCGCAGATTGTCGAAAAATGGGTTGGTGTTGCCGCGGTTATAGCGGGCATAGACGCCGACCGACGACGAGATGTCGTAGTTCAGCCCCGCAGTCCACGACCAGGCGCCCTTCTTGTACGCGATGTTGCGGAAGGTGCCGTTGAGCACCGCCGTGCCATTGTTATACAGCGTATTCGGGTTGTTGTCGGTGTCGACCGAGCTGTTATTCTCGATCGTGCCGGTCGCCTTGTAATTCTGGTAGCGGATGCCCGCGTCAAATCGCAGTTCGGGCGTAATCTGGAATTCGTCGACCGCATAGAAGGCATATTCGCGGCCGTCATAGGCGGCGTTGACGTTGAAGAACGACCCTTGGGTGAAGCCGTTGCTCGACGCGACCCGGCCATCGGCGAGCGTCAGGTTGAGCAGGCGTCCGTGGTTTTCGGCGGTCAGCAGGTGGACGTTGCCGAGGTTCCATTGGTCGTTCGACGAAAAGTCCGAATAATAGGCGCCGACGGTGAACTTGTTGCTCCCGCTTTCCCATTCGACCGCGAGATCGTTGGTGAAATCCTCGATCTGCTTGCGCACGATCCACGTGCCCGCACGGATCACCTGCTGCGTGCCGGCGACCGCCTGCCCGCCGTTGACATAGGTCAGGCTGCCGACGGCGCTGCCGAGCGAGGCGGCATAGGCGTTAGCGGTCGTTGCGGTGCTGGCGGGGACGAGACCGGTCGTGTCGGCATCACCCTTGAGATAGCTCGCGCGATAACGCAGTTGGAAACCCTCACCGATCTCATAATCGAAATTGGTGCCGAGGTTGACCAGCTTGGCGCCGCGACCGTCGGCGAGGTCGGCGCGCGTCCCGTCGGGAAGCGTGCTGAGCCGCGTTTCGGGGCCGGCGAGCACCCCGGTGCCCGGATCGATATTGCCGAACTGGCGCACCTTGTTGCCGTCGCGGATCACGGGGATCGGCAGCAGCCACTGCCCGCGATCATTGAGGTAGCGCGCGAAGACGAGGATCGAGCCCTTGTCGAGATCGTGGCGGATATTGCCGGTGATCTGGCCACCCTTTTCGGCCGTGAAGCCGGGGCTGCGGATGCCCTCGCCGCTCGAATAATAGCCGCCGACCATGAAGCTGGTGTTCTCACCGAGCGGGCCCGAGAGCAGCATGTCGCCGCGCAGGTCGCCATAGTCGGTGATGCTGGCCTTCACCAGACCCTCGAAATCGCGCCCGCCTTCCTTCTGGACGAAGTTGACGGTGAGGCCGGGCTGACCGCTGCCAAACAGCGCGCCGGTGCCGCCGCGAACCGCCTCGACGCGCTCGATCGTCTCGTCGATGCGGATCAGCTGGGTGTTTTCGAGGAACGACAAGGTCGGGGGCGAGAAGAAGGGAACGCCCTGCACCATCAGCGTGACGAATTCGGCGTCGCCGCCCGACGGATAGCCGCGCACGAAGATGTTCGCGCCATTCTGACCGCCCGAGCTTTCCGCCGACACGCCCGGGATGACCTTGAACAGGTCGGCGGTGCTGTTCGGCGCGGCGCGATCGATCGCGTCCGAATTGATGCTGGTGATCGCGAACGCCGCGTCCTGGCGGTTGACCCCGCCGCCGGCGGTGCCGGTGACGATGATTTCTTCATTGGCCGCCGCCGCGTCGTCGGGCTGAGGCGCTTCCTGGGCGAAAGCCGTGGCCGGCAGCGCGATCAGCGCAATCGACGACAGCAGATAGGTTCGATTCAACATGGCATATCCTCCACTTTACCTGTTCTGATTGAAAGGCGTCCGCGCGCCGCCGCTTCCTGTTCTGCCGACAGGATCCGGTCGAGCGTCAGATCGCCTATGGCGGTGACGTTGATCTCGGCATCGGGCAGCGCCTCTTCCGGCCCGATGCCAATGGCCACCATGCCCGCCGCATGGATGGCCGAAATTCCGGCGCGCGCGTCTTCGACGCCGATGCACTGTCCGGGAGACAGGCCCATGCCGTCGGCACAGGCCAGAAAGATGTCGGGCGCGGGTTTTGCGTGGGCAACCGCGCCGGCGTCGGCGATAAAATCGAATTCGCCCGCGATGCCGAGCAGGCGCACCACGTCGGGCGCGTTGCGGCTGGCCGACGCGAGGCCAATTTTCATGCCCGCCGCGCGGCACGCCGCAAAGAGCTCGCGAACGCCGGCGAACAGGTTTGCGGGCGAATAGCCCGCCAGCCGCTCGCGATAGAGGTCGTTCTTTTCGGCGAGCATCGCGTCGAAGGTCGCGGGATCAACCGCAGCCCCGGCATGATCGAGGATCAGGCGCAGCGAACCCGCGCGGTCGACGCCCTTCAATTGGTGGTTGGTTTCGCGGTCGAACGCTAGCCCGTGCCGATCGGCGAGCGCCTGCCACGCCTGATAATGATCCTCGGCCGTATCGGTGAGCACGCCGTCGAGGTCGAAGATCACGCCTTTCAGCGTCGGCCGCGGCGCGGCCACCGGCGCGTCGCTGATGCGCAGCGCGCGCCCATGGTCGACGATATCGAGCGGCGCGCCCGACAGCAGGCGATAGGTGCAACCCGCCGCGTCCACCGCAAGCTCGATCACGCTGCCGCGCCATTGCAGGCGAAAGCGATAGGCTTTCCACGCGGCGGGAAGCTGCGGCCGGAACGACGGCACCGCGCCGGCGAGAGAAAGGCCGCCCCAGCCTTGCGCGAGGATAAGCCAGCTACCGGCCAGCGCCGCCATGTGGAGGCCGTGCGAGGTGTTGCCGTGCCGATCCTCAAGATCGACGAAGGCGCATTCGCCGAGGAAACCGAGCGCAGCCGCCTCGTCGCCGAGCCGCGCCGCGATGATGGCGAAGGACACCGACGACAGCGTCGAATCATGCGTCGTGACGCGGGAATAATAATCGAAATTCCGCCGCTGCCGCGACAGCGGCACATCGACGAGGTCCATCGCCATCGCCTGGACGACATTGCCCTGTTTCGCAACCTGATGGCGGAACAGGATCATCGGGTGATAACGCATCAGCAGCGGACCATGACCGCCGCGCGACGCAAGATCGGGCAGCTCCGGACGGCCCAGAAACGCATCATCCTGCGGGTGGACACCGAGGACCGGGTCGGCGGGCAGCCACATCGCGTCCGCCGCCTTGCGCCAATCATCGATTTCGGCGTCGCCGAGACCGATCGCGCTGGCCAGCGCCGCAAAATCGCCGCGGGCGCGGAGCCAGTCCGCGGTCTCCGCAGCATAGGCCAGATGGCGGCGCGCGATGGCGTTGGTGTAAAAATCATTGTCGACAAGCGCCGAATATTCGTCGGGCCCGGTCACGCCATAGAGGCAGAAGGCGCCGCCGCGCCGCGCGTCGAACGCCCCGATCTCCATCCACATGCGCGCGGTTTCGAACAGCATTTCGGCAGCTTCGGCGCGAAAATCCGCATCGCCCGTCGCCGCGACATAGAGCGCGAGCGCATAAGCGATATCGCCATTGATATGATATTGCGCCGACCCCGTCGGATAGTGCGACGAGCATTCTGCCCCCGCGATCGTCCGCCACGGATAGAGCGCGCCGCGCGCATGGCCGAGCGCCTTTGCATGCGCGCGCGCGCGGTCGAGCTTCCCCATGCGATAGGCGAGCAAGGTCCGCGCCTTGTCGGGCGCCTGCAACGCGAGCACCGGCAGCATGAAGGTTTCGGCGTCCCAGAAATAATGGCCTTCATAGCCCTCGCCGGTCAGCCCCTTGGCGCCGATGCTGTGGTTCGGGTCGCGGCTTGCCGACTGGTGGAGCTGGAACAGGTCGAAGCGAAGCGCCTGCGTCAGCGCATCGTCGCCGTCGATCGCGAAAGCCGCGCTGTCCCATAGCGCCTCGACCGCTGCACGCTGGCTGGCGGCGATCGCGTCGAAATCGGTTGCCACATCGTCGAACACCGCGGGGTCGACCGGGCGGCCGCGCGCCGATGCCAGCGCGACCACCCGGTCGATCGTCAGGGTGCCGCCGGCGACCAGCGCGCCGCGCACGACATGCCCCGCGCCCTCGGCCGCCACTTCGGCGGCGGGGGCGGCGACATGCTGGCGATAGGCGAGCTCGACGGCATCCTGCGCGAACCGGGTAACCGTGGACGGGTCGCCCGGCAGGGGGGTGGCAATGGTCCAGACCGGCCGCAACCGGGCCGAGATGCGCGGATCGTCGGCTTCGCCGCCGCTCGCGCCCTTGTCTTCGATCCCATAAGTCAGCGATGCCTCGACCGCTCCGCCGAAATCGATCGGCCGGAGGCGGATGCGCGACGTGACACAAGCGCCGCCAGCGAGTGGGACGATGCGGTCGACCGCAATTTCGAGCGTGCCGACGCCGGCAAGCCGCCAGCGCGAGACGCGGCGAAGCTGGCCGGTCGCAAAATCGAGCGCGCTTTCGGTCGAGACGAGTTCGGCGGCGCCAAAGTCTACGGGCTGGCCGTCGATATGGAGGCGCAGCAGCACGGGGCTGGGGCACGGGACGCGCGTATCGGTCGCACTCGCATAACCCGGAAAGCTTTCATGATAGGCGATCGGCCGGCTGACATAGGCGTCGGGCAGATAGGCGCAGGGCCGGTCCGCGCGCTCGTCGATCACCCCTTCGACGCCGACCAGCCCGTTGGCGAGCGCAAAGAGCGCCGCCGCCTGCGCGCCGGTCGCGGCATCGCCATGGCGGACAAGCCGCATCGCTTCTGAAGGATTTTCGATTGTCGCCACGCACCCTCACCCACGGCGAAGGCTGCTTGGCCCTCCGCTCTGGGGCTCGGTTTCCCGCAAAATGGTATCGATGTCAAGGTATCGATACCATTTTGCGGGAAACCGCTGGAAGGCAATGATAAACTATCCTGTGAGCTAGCTGTCGCGGACGATCAGTGCGACCGGCATCGCGCGCGATTCGACCGCTTTTCCGGCGACGAGGTCGAGCACCTTTTGCGCGAGCAACTCGCCACCGAAGCCCCAATCCTGCCGAATGCTCGTCAGGCGGGGCGAAAAAAGCGCGGCGCCGGGCGAATCGTCGAAACCGACCACCGACACGGCACCGGGCACATCATGTCCGCGCGCCTGCAGCGCCTCGATGGCGCCCATCGCAATCGCATCGCTGCTCGCAAAAATGCCGTCGAAGCCGGGCTTGCCGCCTTCGAGCAGCGGCGCGACCGCGTCGCGGCCCGCGGCGAGGGTGAAGGCGCAGGGAATATTGGCGACCAGCACCGCGTTCGAACCCGCGAGCCCAGCATGGAAACCATTGAGGCGATCCTCAGCCTCGCCATGCTCCGCGTCGCCGAGGAACAGGAGCCGTCGCCGTCCGCGCCCGAGCAGATATTCGGCCGCGAGCCGCCCGCCCTCGCGATTGTCGCTGCCGACGACGATCCGTTCGGGCGGGCCATGTTCGGCGCCCCACACGACATAGGGCAGCCCGGTCGCCTCGATCACGGCGGCGGCGTCGTCATGCACCCCCTGCCCCAACAGGATCACGCCGTCGGCCGAGGGCGGCGCTTCCGAAAACAGGTCGATGGTGGTGAGCACCATATTCTGCCCCGCCGCGCTCAGTTCCTGAAGGATGCCGCCGAGCAGCAGCAACGGATAGGGCTCGCTCATCAGGCGCTCGTGCGACGGCGTCATTTCGATCACGACCGCGATCGTCCGCGTGCGCTGTTGCCGCAGGTTGCGCGCCGACACATTGAGCCGGTAACCCATGCGCTCGGCCGTCTCGCGGATCAGCGTGCGCGTGCTGTCCTTGACCGTCGAATGGTTCGACAGCGCGCGCGAAACGGTGATTTTCGCGACGCCCAGTTCGCGGGCTACATCGGCCATGGTCGGCCGCGCGCCATCGCTGGGCTTTGCTTTACTCACCCGCGGCATCGCATGGTGACGGATGGCGAGAATCGATGCGCTGAGCCATGCCGCACCCCTAACGCCCGACGGCCGGCTTTCACAAGCCGCTTCGCAGCCAGCGGCATCCATGACGGTTGACGCTCCCCGAAGCCGGCGCCAAGCCTCCGCAAGTGACGATCACCCTCTCTCTCAAGGAAGCGCGCCGGATCGCGCTCGCCGCGCAGGGTTTCGGCGTCGGTCGCCCCGAACAGCCGACGGCCCTCCATTTGCGCAAATCGCTGGGCCGCCTGGGGCTCTTCCAGATCGATAGCGTCAACGTTCTGGCGCGCGCGCACTATCTTCCCGCCTTCTCTCGGCTCGGCAGCTATGATCGGACTTTGCTCGAGCGCGATGCCTGGGGCCCCACCCGCCAGCGGCGCCTGTTCGAATATTGGGCGCATGAAGCCTCGCTGCTTCCGCTCGACCTTCATCCGCTGCTCCGCTGGCGGATGGCGCGCGCCGAGCGGGGCGAGATCGGCTATCAGGCCCTGAAGCGCTTTGCGATCGAGCACCGCGCCGAAGCGCAGGCGGTGCTCGACCGGATCATCGCCGAAGGGCCGTTGGCCGCCGCCGATTTCGAGAATGGATCGAGCAAAAGCGGTTGGTGGGAGTGGAGCCACACCAAACACGCGCTTGAATTTCTGTTCTGGTCGGGCCGGATCACCACCGCGACGCGACGCGGCAGCTTTGCGCGGGTCTATGACCTGCCCGAACGCGTGTTGCCCAAGGCCGTACTCGCCCTGCCAACCCCCGACGCCGCAAGCGCGCAGCGCGCGTTGATCGAACGGAGCGCCCGCGCGCTTGGCGTCGCGACGGCCGCAGATTTGCGCGACTATTATCGCCTGAAGCCCGACGAAGCCGATCATGCGATCGCTGCTGAGGCGGAGGCCGGCACCCTCATCCCCGCATGCGTCGAAGGGTGGAGCCAGAAGGTCTGGATGCACCGCGACGCCCGCCTGCCCCGCCGCGTGACCGGTGCGGCGCTGCTCGCCCCGTTCGACCCGCTGATCTGGGAGCGCAGCCGCACCGAACGTCTGTTCGGGTTCCGCTACCGCATCGAAATCTATGTCCCGCAGGACAAGCGCACCCATGGCTATTACGTCCTGCCCCTCCTGATGGACGACGCGCTGGTGGCGCGCGTCGACCTCAAGGCCGATCGCCAGGCCGGCGTCCTGCTCGCGCACCGGATTACCCTCGAACCGGGCGCTCCTGCCGAAACCCTCGAGCGTCTCGCGATCGAACTCGACCGGATGGCGGCATGGCTTGGCCTGGAAGGCGTCCGGATCGGCCTGACGGTCGCGTCATCCTGAGGCAGAAGCCAATGCCCTGATCGCCCTGGCGAGCATGTCCACGTCGCCCGGCCCGTTGAACAGCGCCGGCGTGATCCGGACGCATGCCCCGCGCGCCGGCCCGCCGCGATGCACCGAGAAGATCCGGTGATCGTCGAGCAGGCGTTTGGCGAGCGCGATATTGTCCGCTTCGCTGGTGCGCCCGGCGAGACGGAACGATGTGATGCTGCCGTGCAGCCGTGGATCGACCGGGGTCAATATCTCGACCCCCGGCGTGCCGCGCAGGGGTTCGGCCCAGCGATCGCGTAAATAGCGCAGGCGCGCCGCACGCGGCGCATCGCCGATCGCATCCTGGAAATCGAGCGCGGCGGGAACGGTGAGCTGCGCCGCGAAATCGACCGTGCCCGTATGCACGCGTGCCTGGGCGGTCGCGGCGAACGGCGGGTCGTTGGCGATGTCGGGATCGATCAGCTCGACCTTGGTCTTGCGGATATAGAGCGCACCGACCCCCAGCGGGGCTCCCATCCACTTGTGCAGGTTCAGCCCGACGAAATCGGCGCCCAAATCGGGAAGCGAGAAATCGAGCTGTCCCCAGCTGTGCGCGGCGTCGACGATCGCATCGACGCCGCGGGCGCGCGCCATCGCGACGATTTCGCGGACCGGAATAACCAGGCCGGTCCGGTGGCTCAGATGCGTGAGCAGGATCAGGCGGACGCGGGGGTTGGCCTTGAGCGCGGCTTCGTAGCAGTCGATCAGCCCCTGATGCGTCGAGGGTTCGGGCAGCGCGATGCGCATGACATCGACGCCGCGACTCTTCTTGAGCGAGTCGCAGCACGCCTGCATGCTGTCATAATCGAGATCGGCATAAAGCACGGCGTCCCCCGCGCGCAGCCGGTTATACCCGCCGATCAACGCCTTGAGCGCCTCGGTCGCGTTGCGCGTGAAGGCGATTTCTTCGGGCGCGACGCCCAGCTTCGCCGCGACGCGCGCGCGCACCGCGAGAAGGTCGGGGAAAAGCCCGCGGCGGGCGTAATAGCTCGTCGCGCGATTCACCCGCCGCACGGCGGCTTCATAGTGCTCAAGCACGGGCCGCGCCATCATGCCCCAATTGCCGTTTTCGAGCTGAATGATGTCGTCGATCACATCATATTGCGCCGCGATCTTCGCCCAATATTGCTCGTCGTCGGGGCGGGCGCCCGCCGGCAGCGGCGCGGCTTCGAGCCGCCCCGCCACCGGCGCCGCCGCGGCGGCCATCAGCATCTGCCTTCGATTCAGCTCCACGCCCGCTCCCTTTGCCGTCAGAAATTGATCCCGACGCGGACATAATATTGACCGCCGTCGGTGTCATAGGGGGCATTGCGCGAATAGATGAGCCCGCGCACCGCCTGGTTGGTCGCCTCGTCGGGATAGGTGTCGAAGATATTCTCGGCCCCGGCGCGGATCGACAGATGATCGTTCAGCTGGAGACTGGCCGACAGGTCGAACATCACCATCGATCCGAAGCGCTGGAAGACCTCGCCCGTCGCATTGCCGCTGACGTCGGTCCACGCGCCATAATAGCGCGCGCGGCCCTGCAACCCGAAGCGGCCGATCGTGTAGCCGAGCGAGGCGGTGCCATTATGCTTGGGCAAGCGGTCCTCGAACAGGACCCGCTGCGTTTCGTTCCCGATCGACGCGCTTGTGCCGCTCGTCACCCGCGTCTGGTTGTAGTTGTAGGCGAGGCTGATGTCGGCCTTGCCCGGGCCGACGTCGCGCGCATAGGCGAGCACGACGTCGATCCCGCGCGTGCGCGTGTCGAAGTCGTTGGTGAAATAGGTAACCGCGGTGAAGCGCTGCGGATTGGGCAGATTGGCCGGCACCGCGAAGGTCGCCGACTGGCCGAAACGGTCGCGCAGCTTGATCTGATAGACGTCGATGCTGCCCGTCAGTCCGAAGTCCGACTGGAAGGTCAGGCCCGCGGTCAGCGTACGCGATTTTTCAGGCGTCAGCGGCTTGGCGCCGAGGGCGACCGCGATCGGGTCGCTGGGCGACAGCCGTCCGGTGTTAAAGATCTGCAGCGTCCGCGTGTCGAGCCCCTGGCTGGTGGTGAGCGCGTTGAGCTGTGCCGGGGTCGGCGCGCGGAAACCCGTCGACCAGGTCGCGCGCAGCGCCACGCCGCTCAGGGGTTCGAGACGCGCCGACAGCTTGTAGTTGAACGTGTCGCCAAAGGCCGAGAAATCCTCGTAACGCCCCGCCGCGCCAAGCGTCAGCATCTGGGTCGGCTTGACCTCGACATCGAGATAGCCGGCGTAGCTCGTCTGCGACCATTCACCCGCGCTCAAGGGGCTGAAACCCGGGAAGCCGTTGCTGTTCGGCGCCAGCCCCGTCGCTGCGCCGGGACCGATCGCGTAGGAAGCGGGATCGCCGGGCCGGATGGCATAGCTTTCGTTGCGCCGTTCGGCGCCGAACGCGATATTCGCGGGTTCGGCCAGCCCAAGCGGCAGCCGGTAGACGAAATCGGCGTTCAGGTTGAACTCGTTCTGCCGCAACCGCCCGAGATAGAAGCTGGTCGGGCTGTTGGGGCCGAGCGACGCGTTGAGCGACTCGCCCATGTTATAATTGATGCGGCTGCGTCCCAGCGCCGCGCTGAGGTCATAGGTAAACTGATCGCCAAGCCCGCCGCGAAGCCCGCCCGCGGTCTGGAAATCGTCGTATTTTGTGCCGAACCGCGGCGTAAAGCCGGCCGGATACAAGCTCCGGAAACTGAAGCCGGGGAACGCCGTGCTGGGGTTGTAGACATTCGCAGTGCCGGCGGGATTGCGCCAGTTGAAGTCGGTTACCCCCTCGCCGCTTCCCACAGTGCCAAAGGCATAGACGGTCGCGCCATCGGCAATCTCGTAATCGGCGTTTACCGCGCCGCGTACCGAGCGCAGGTCGGGCTGGCCCCAGCGTTGCACCGGGTTCGGGACGTCGAGGTTCGGGTTCGCCGCCTGGAACGCCTCGGCATCGGGGCGCTGCCGCGTGCGCGAGGTCGCGTCGGACTTCGAAAATTCGCCAGCGAAGACCAATGTGCCGCGATCGCCGAGCGCTACGCCGCCCTGCCCGCCGGTCTGATAACTTTGCCCGTCGCCTTCATAATAGCTCGAATATTGGCCGAAGGCGGTCATGCCGGGCTGGTCGTCGAGGATGATGTTGATGACACCCGCGATCGCGTCCGAGCCATATTGCGCCGATGCGCCGTCGCGCAGCACCTCGATCCGCTTGATCGCAAGGTTCGGGATGGTGGCGAGATCGGCCGCCTGCGCACCGCGCGTCCCGAGCAGCGCGGAGCGGTGATAGCGCTTGCCGTTGACGAGGACGAGCGTCTGGTCGGGCGACAGCCCGCGCAGCGTCGCGGGGCGCACAAACGCCTGACCATCGGCGGCGGGCAGGCGCTGCACGTTGAACGACGGCAGGAGCTGCGCGAGCGTATCCGACAGGTCGTTCGACACGCTGCTGTCGATCGCCCGGCCCGACAGCACGTCGATCGGGGCCAGCGTGTCGAACTGGGTCCGCCGCGCGTCGCGCGTGCCGGTGACGATGATCGTCTCGCCCTCGGCGCTTTCGGTTCCGGCCGTCGCCATCTCTTCGGCCGAGGCCGTCGCGGGCGCAACAAATTGCAGCGCGACAAGCGCGCAGGCGGTGAGGCTTTTCATGGATGCTCCTTGGATCTCGACGGGGGAGAGTTATGTTTTGATTGCCGTCGCGACCTAGGAATTCATTGTGACAAACCGGTGTCGCTCGATGCGGATCGGGAGCGTTGCTGCGGGCGGCGGTTCCTTTCCGCATCATTAGCGATTAGGCCCATGATCCGTCACACGCCGGTTTGGGAGAGGAGGACGTCTTGCGGCAGCTCGCCAGATTCGATCTCAACCTGCTGCGGATATTCGACGCGATCTTCGTCAAGGGCGGCGTGTCGGCGGCGGCTCGCCACCTGAACCTCTCGCAGCCGGCGATCAGCCACGCCCTGACACGATTACGAACACAGTTCGACGACCCGCTCTTCGTACGGCAGGGCAATGGGCTGGTGCCAACCCCGGCGGCGCGTGCGATCGCGGGGCCGGTGCGCGAGGCATTGCGCGGGCTCGACGCGGCGCTCGACGCCGCGGCGTCATTCGACCCCGCCGAGGCGACGCGCGAGTTCCGCATCGGGGTGCGCCTGTCGGGCGAG
Source organism: Sphingopyxis sp. CCNWLW2 (assembly GCF_037095755.1). Classification (NCBI taxonomy): domain Bacteria; kingdom Pseudomonadati; phylum Pseudomonadota; class Alphaproteobacteria; order Sphingomonadales; family Sphingopyxidaceae; genus Sphingopyxis; species Sphingopyxis sp. CCNWLW2. The sequence continues at coordinate 2,186,273 of NZ_JBAWKJ010000001.1, read as the reverse complement.
ATGCCGCGCTTCTCCTCGCTCGTCGCGCGCGTCCGGCGCGAAGCCCCGCATGTCGCGCTCGCCAGCGTGACCTTCCGCCGCCGCGACCTCGTGATCATGCTCGCGAGCGGCGACCTCGACCTCGCGCTGGATGTCGCGCTGCCCGCCGACGACCGGCTCCAGCGCCATTATCTCGGGACCGAGCCCATCGTCGTTGTCGCGCGCAAGGGGCATCCGCGCGTCGACGGCGCGATCGACCTCGATACCTATCTCGCGCTCGAACATATCATCGCGACCTCGCGGCCTTATGGTCCCGGGATCGAGGACATTGCGCTCGGCCGCATGGGCCTCGCCCGGCGCGTAGCGGTGCGCTGCCAGCACGCGATCACCGCGTGGCAGATCGTCGCCACGTCCGACATGCTGTTTTCGCTGCCGCGCTCGCATGCCGAGGTGTTGGGCGCGATGTGGCCGATGCAGCTCGTTGACCTGCCGCTGCCGGTCGAACCGGGCGGAAGCTATCTCTACTGGCATCAGGCGGCGCAGGCCGATCCGGGACTTGGCTGGCTGCGCACGATCATCGCCGACGAGCTGGCGCGGCCCGCATAGTCATTCACTTCGCGAATATCCTATATTCGCTCCTATCATTTTCCTTGATGACATGGTGCGGCTAGACTGCGGGCGAAACCCAGCGGAGAATTGCCATGACCGAGATCGAACTCGAAGCCGAACTCAACGACCTCAGAATGTCGAAGGAGGCGCAGCCGCTGTTCGACGCGGTCAAGCGCCACATCGCCGAGAATGTCGATCCGATCACCGAGGAATTTTTCCGCCTCGGTGAAGGCCGCGCCGATCGCTGGAGCTGGGCGCCGGGCCAGCTCGAACTGCTCGAAGGCGCGAAGGACAAGGCGAAGGCCGCGGGCCTGTGGAATTTCTTCCTCCCGCACGGCGACACCGGCACCCCGCTCAGCAACCTCGACTATGCCTATATCGCTGCCGAGCTCGGCAAGTCGCCGCTCGCGTCGGAATCGCTCAACTGCTCGGCGCCCGACACGGGCAATATGGAAGTGCTCGAAATGGTCGGTACGCCCGACCAGAAGGAGCGCTGGCTTAAACCCCTTTTGAACGGCGAAATCCGCTCGGCCTATGTGATGACCGAGCCCGGCGTCGCCTCGTCGGATGCGAGCAACCTCGAAACGCGCGCGCGGCTCGAAGGCGATGAGTGGGTCATCAACGGCGAGAAATATTTCATCAGCGGCGCCGGCGATCCGCGCTGCAAGATATTGATCTGCATGGT